>CAZGYL010000399.1:0-5264 GCA_964529985.1 uncultured Planctomycetia bacterium
CGCTACGACGGCCCCGGGGGGTTTTTGGCGTTCGCACCGCGCATAAGACCCGAGAACTTCAAAGCCGCCTTTACCGCAGCCGAAGGCTGGGGCACGATCAGCCAAGAGCGCCTGCCGGATCGCCAGCGCAATCGAATAGAAGTCAAATGGGGCCGCCTGCGCCTCAGGGAGCTTGCTTTCGAAGTGCCTGAGGGCCGTACCATAAAAGGCGTTTCAGTGGCGGCAGCCGCCGTGCCGGTTGAGGCCTCGTTCGATCAAGAAGGAAACAAGGTCTCTGTGAAACTCAAGAACGAGGTCATACTCAAAGCCGGAGAAGCTCTTACAGTACTACTTAGATAGGCAAGCAAAGGCCCGGCACTGCGACGCTCTGCCGGCCTTCTTACAATTCCTTTGTTATTCCGGGCTGCGGGGCCGGATAAATGCCGTCCGGGCCTTCGTGTATCGGAGCTTCCCGTTCAAAGGACATGTGGTCTATGTCCTCCACGAATTGAAACTCCGATTTTACGACATCATCCCAGGTGACGAGCTTTCCGGTGTGAGCTGCAGCCCGTCCCATGAGCGCTGCAATATCGGCCTCCCCGGCCCTTCGAGCCTCGTTGTGAGGCTTGTTGTTTCTAATGGCATCAAGCAGTACCTGCCATTCCACGTGGTAGGGGTTCGGATCCCTCCTTCCGAAGGCCCAAACAAGGTTTTCGCGTTTCATCGCCTGGTCTCGGTAAATGCAAGGCCGCGGGTCATGGAGGGAAGCCATAATTACGGCCGAGCCTTTTGTTCCGTGCGCGTAATCAGCGTAAATTTGGTGGCAGCCAAGCATGTGCCTCGAATAAGCAAAGAGTTTTGTACCGTCGGGAAATGTGTATTCAACAGCATAGTGATCGAACTGGTTTCCGGCCTCACGATAACATCTACCGCCCATGGCTTGGGCCCGCACAGGCCAGGCACCCTTTGTCCAACAAGCCACATCGACGTTATGGCAATGCCAGTCGACGAAAAAGCCTCCCGACACCCAGGTAAAGCTGTTTGCATGTCGTATCTGAAACTCGATTTCATTCATTTGAGGCGGCCGCTTCGGGCAGTGAACCGGGCCGTGCATGCGGTAAATCCGGATCATACGCAGTTCGCCTATGGCTCCGTCTTTGATCCGCTTGATCACTTCTTGCCGCGCAAGCGAGTGGCGCCACATGAATCCCACACCGACCTTGAGCCCCTTTTTCTCGGAAAGCTCAGCCGCCCGCAGCCACCTGCGCACGGCAGGAGCATCTACGGCAAACGATTTCTCGGCAAATACGTTTACTCCCTTTTTCACTGCATACTCAAAGTGCAGGGGACGAAAAGCCGCGTGAGTGGTGAGGATAACCACATCGGAAGGCCTGAGGCAGTCGATGGCTTTCTTGTAGGCGTCAAACCCAAGGAACTGCCTTTCAGGCGGTACATCGACCGACTTCGGGTGCCGTGAACTTATGCGCTTGAGGCTCGAAGAGATGCGCTCCGGAAAAAGATCGGCCATAGCGTAGAGCAACACCCGCCCGCCTTTTGTTGAAAAGGCGTCAAGGACCGCTCCGGTTCCTCGCCCTCCACAGCCGACAAGAGCCAACCTGATCGTTTCGTCGGACGAAGCATGACAAGGCGGTGCTGAAAGCCCGGCAAGAGCTGAGGCCGAAACTAAAGCACCGGCGGACTTCAAGACCTCTCTGCGGCTCCTGCGCCCCGAGCGCTTCTTCTTTTGCGTTGTTTTCATAAGCGGCTCCTTTCCTCTCGCTTCTTACAAGTTTCCGCTTCGCCTCCTTGTAACGGACGACACGCCCAGTTTGAACAGCAAAGCGGTCGAATGCAATGCCCGCGCGGAAACGGGCCCCAAAAAGAAAAAAGCGGCCTGAGAGCCGCAAAAGGGGAGGAAAAGGCCGGAGGATCCCGGATCGGCCTTTTCAGTAAACTCCTATGTAATCCTTCCCTGTCCCGATAAGGGGCTTACCCGGTTCCCAACCGGCCGGTGCGGCCTTGCCGGGATTCTTCGCTACAGCCTGCATGGCCTTGATCTGCCGGATCAACTCGTCGACGTTCCGGCCTACGGGCCCTGTTACCACCTCGACCGCCATAACGATCCCATCAGGGTTGATGATGAACCGCCCGCGCTGGTTGAGGCCTGACTTCGGCTGCCACACACCGTAAGCCCTCGACACTTCGCCACTGGGATCGGCGCAGATCGGGTACTGGACGTTCTTCACCGTAGGGGAGGTTTTCTTCCACATCCAGTGCGTAAAAACCGAATCCGTGCTTACGGCTATCACCTCCACATTGAGGGCCTTCAGCTCATCGTATTTCTCCGCGACCGCGGAGAGTTCGGTCGGTCAGACAAAGGTGAAAACAGCCGGGAAGAAGCACAGCACCCGCCACTTACCCTGGTAGTCCGAGAGCTTGATCTGCTTGATCTCGTCGCCTACAACCGCCTGGAGCTGAAAGTCAAGCGCCCTTTGGCCGGGAAGCGGAACCGGCTTTACCACCAGGCCGCCGGCCGGAGGCTGCGGGGCGGCCGCGCCTTTTACCGCAGCAGGAGCCGGACCCGGCTTGGGCGGGCTTCCCCCGCACGGCCCGAGCACCTGAGAGATCAGAAACGCCGGAATCAAGAGCAAGATGGCAGTCAAAAGTAAAATCCCTCCGGGAATTTTCTGCTTCACAACCCACCTCCTTTCGATCGGTTTGGAAACAACTTTTCAACCGGGATCTTCCGCCACGCTACAGTTTATCTACAGCTTGCAGGTAACACAACATTGGAATCCGCTTCGGAGGCAGGTTCGCGCTTTCACTCGTTCGTTGCGCCTCTTCATTCCGACGGTTGGGGGCGCGTGAAGCTGTGCACAAACAAAGCAAGGGGGCGGTAGACGGCGTGCGCAAACTTGGTAAACGGAAGCAGAAGCACAACCTCCATTGCCACAGCGACATGAAATAGAAAAGCTCCATACGACCAAGCCGCCCCGAAAGGAAGGTAAACAGCGGCCTCAACTATAAAGCCGGAAATTCCCGCAAGAAACAAAAGGATCAAGAAAAGCCAGTCGGAAAGCAAGGAATGGGCATCATACGTGTTGCTTTTTGCGACCCGCATGATAAGCGCCGCAACGACTCCATAAAGGAAAACAATCCCGCCGGCGGTACCTATCAGCCTGCCCGGATACCAAAAAGGATCGGGCTGACCAGGGTTCTTTCCGGCAACGAGCATCCACAAGTAGTCGATCGCGGTTGCAGCGGCAAGAGCCAAGAACCCCCACATGATCGCCCAGTGAACCACGCGCCGGTTCCGGTACCAAGGATCGCGCGGCCCGTATTTCTCGCAGTCGGCGTACCGCTTCTGAGCTGCAAGCTCAATCACCACGGCGCGCAATGCCGCTGCGAGGCGGGAGCCCAACCCGGGCGCCTTCTCCTTCCCCTTCGCTTTCTCAGAAGAAGCAAGCAGTCTGCGCAACAGGAAGACCATGCGCAAAACGCCCGCTGAGGCCGCGATCACCGACACGGCGATCACAACTATCCCCATGTCGTGGATAAGCGCGAACGAAAGGAAACCTTCACTTCCAAGGTAGCTGAAAAGGGCGGGGGCATCACTTCGCATGGGACCGCGGCCCGAAAGAAGCACAAGTGCCAGTACGGCAGCCAACACTACAACAAACAGAACCGAAAAGAACGGCGAGCGGTAAAGGAGCCGCGAGAGTCCCGTGGGATCGAACGAGGCGATTGCGTAACGCCTGAGCGAGGCCATGAATTCACCGGGCTCTGCCTGCCGCGGGCAAGTGTCCGAACACTCCCCGCAGTAATAGCAGAGCCACATTTCTTTGCTGCCGAGCACAAGATCCCGCCTGCCTATCTGGGCGTAGCGTATCAACTTTCTCGGGAATGCATCACGGCCTTCGGATAGAGGACACACAGCGGTACAGTTGCCGCAGTTGAAACAGGCTCTGACGTCGTAGGCGCCGTACTTCCTTACAGCCTTCATAAAAGAGGGGTCAACCATGGTCTCTGATTTCATGGCGCTTGCTTCTCCTTGCCCTCCGTTCCTTTATCCTTCAGTGCGTAAGCGAAGTAGCTCCCGCGCTCTTCCATTTCCACGACTTCGCCGTACTTCTTCATTGCCATGAGGTGCCAGAAAACCTCGTGGGCCGCCAGGCCGGTCTCCTTGGAAAGTTCCGGAACCGTGGCCGCTTTCGACCGGAGAGCTTGAACGATCAATTTGCGCACTTTGCCGGCCTCGCGGTGCCGTCTCTGAGCTTCCTTGAGCGCCTCGCCCAAGCGCTCGCGGAAGATCTGAATCGAGCTCCGATCGCGGCCTTTTTTCTCACTCATTGCTCTTCATACTCCCCCACAAGGGCCTCAACCATTGCCTCAAACTGGCTGATTTTCCAACCGCTGACCTCAATCGCCCGATTCGGACAAACAGGAACACACATGCCGCAGCCCGTGCAGAGCGAAGGATTGACTTGAGCGCACTTCCTCACCCCGCCTTCAACCTCGATCTCAACAAGCGAAATCGCCTTTTGATAGGCGCAGGCCTCAACGCATGCTCCCGTCCCGCGGCATGCTTCAACGTTCACCCGGGCTTTGAAGGGATCAAGCGTAATATACCCTTCCCCCAGAAGGGCGGCTGCCTTTGCAGCTGCAGCCAGACCGGCCGAGCTGCTCTCTCCGATGTCCATAGGCCCCTGGCATGTCCCTGCGATCATCACCCCCTCCACAGAAACCTCAACAGGACGCAGCTTGGGGTGTACCTCTTGCAGAAATCCGTCGGCGCTGCGGGGGAGTTTCAATGTTTCGATCAATTCTTCGATCGCACGCGGAATCATGCCGGTAACAAGAACCACGAGATCCGCCGGGACGCTGACTTCTTCTCCGAAAGTAAGTCTGTCCTTCACGGTTACGACAAGGGGCGCCGGGCCTTTTTCCGCACGTGTTACAACGGGACGCTCCTCAGGCAGAAAGCGGAAGAACAGCACCTCCAAGTCTGAAGCTTTCTCGTAGTAATCCTCATGTCCGCGGCCGTAGGTGCGGATATCACGATAGAACTCAAAAACATTTATCTCAGGGAAGCGGCTGCGCAGCTCGCAGGCGGAGCGCAGAGCGGCCGTGCAGCAGACGCGGGAGCAGTATTCGTTCAACTTGCCGTTCGGTCCGGGCTCATCAACGCCTTCAACCTGCCGGCTCCCGACACAATGAATAAGCGCAACGTTGCGCACAACGCGTCCGTTGACGCGAAGTTCCCCGTCGGTTTCGCCTAAGATCCT
>CAZGYL010000400.1:0-5260 GCA_964529985.1 uncultured Planctomycetia bacterium
GAGGCAGGGGGATCGCCCGATCTCCGAGCGCCTGCAACAACTTCACAAAGCACGACCGGTGTGGGCGGACCTCCTCAGGCGGACCTTGCGGAAGCCGATCTTCTGCTCCGGAAAGCCGGCGTAAAGGAAGGCTACGCTCTTTGGTACGGTCTAGATCGCGTGGAAGTGCTGCGGGCTTTGCTTGAACGCTCTTCCCTGCACATCGTTGCATTCGATACGAGGAGCAATGTCGTTGAAAAACTGCGGCGCAGTTTCGACCGGTCTAGGCTTTACGGCCTGAGGGTGCATATTCTCCGGGGTGCGATTTCCGAAAATGCGACGCCGCCTTACCTTTCCTCGATTTCAATCGTGGGCGGGCTTTCCTCTTCGGGCTTTGAGGCCGGCGAACGTACAATCAAAGCGATTTTCAGAAGTCTCCGGCCTTACGGGGGAACGGCGATCCTGCCTGCAGCCCCTGAAACGATCGAGTGCGTTGAAAAAGCGCTCAAAGCGGGTCTTATTCCCGGAGCACGTATGGAGACTTCAGGCGAATATGTTGTGCTCCGCAGGGAAGGACCGCTTCCCGGAGCCGGAGTATGGACGCACCTCGGTGGAAACGAAGCTAATACACTTTGCTCAACCGACCGCCTGGTGAAGCTTCCTCTCGGAATACTTTGGTTCGGAGGAAACTCCCACCTTGACGTCCTCCCGAGGCACGGGCATGGCCCGCCGGAGCTTGTTATAGGGGGAAGACTTTTCCTTCAAGGCATAAAGTGCCTTTCCGCCCGGGATGTTTACACAGGCAGGGTCCTGTGGAAAGTTGAGCTTCCCGATCTTGATACCTTCGGTGTTTATTACGACGATTCTTTCACTCCCGACCCTTATACAACAGCTTACAACCAGAAACATATTCCCGGTACGAACGCCAGAGGTTCCAACATGGCCGCAGCTCCCGACAGCGTTTACATAGTGGAGCGCAAGGGCTGCAGGCGTCTCGATGTACGCACCGGAAAGACTTTGGGCTTCTTTTCCTTTAAATCGAACAAGGAGGGAGAACCGCCTCCGCCGTGGGCTTTCATTGCGGTTTCAGGCGACAGCTTGATCGGGGGAAAGGGGTTCGCCGATCTGTCCCGTTTTGTAAAGGAGGCCAGAGTCTTTACCAAAGCGAGTCGTTTTTTTGATTTCCGGAAAGCAGCCAGCGCCGCGCTTGTTGTAATGGATCGTAAGAGCGGGGCGATAAGGTGGGAAACGAGAGCGGAAACAGGCTATCTTCACCATGGAGTCGCACTTTCGAAAAACACCCTTTTCTGTTTGGACATACTCCCCGCCGGGCTTCGGCAATACCTAAGGCGGCGCGGGAGAAAGCTTCCGCCCGGGCGTCTTGTGGCCTTTGACCTTAAGACAGGCCGGAAGAAATGGGAGGACCAGTCCAGGGCCTTTGGAACCAATTTGGCCTACAGCGCTCGGTACGACCTTCTGCTTCAATCCGGCCGCCCGGCCCGCGACACATTGCTGGGAGAGTCGGGCAATCGAATGGTCATATACCGTGCTGAGACCGGGGAGGTGCTTTGGGACAGGAAAATCTCCTACACAGAACCTCCTGTGATCAACGGCAGGCTTATTATCGCAGGATCTGCGTTCTACGATCTTCTGACCGGCGAACCGGTCAAGGTCACCCATCCGATAGACGGCATGCCCGTGAGGGTCACCTACCAGCGCGGACACGGCTGCAACTATGCAATCGGAAGCCCTTATCTTATTACGTTCCGCTCGTCCGCAGCCGGTTTCTTCGATTTGATCCGCGGCGGAGTGGGCAACTTCGGAGGGTTCAAATCCGGTTGCACCTCGAATTTGGTGGCTGCAGACGGCGTGCTCAATGCACCCGATTACACCCGTACCTGCTCGTGCTCTTTTCAGAACCAAACCTCCCTTGCACTTGTCTTCAGCCCAGAAATGGAGTTCTGGACGTACAATAACCTTCCGAATCCACGGGGGCCTGTTGCGCAAATAGGGCTCAATTTCGGTGCGCCCGGAGACAGGCGTGACGAAGAAGGCATATTGTGGCTGGAATACCCTGTTGTGGGCGGCCCCTCTCCTGATCTCGGCGTTAGGATTCACGGCAGGATAAGGACTTTCAGGCACAATGCGCTGCGGCTCAATGCTGCACCGTCAAGGTGGCGCTGGATCGCTGCTTCTGGAATCGAAGGGGAATGCACGATCGAGCTTCCGCTGCGCAATAAGAGGAACAGGCTTGTGCTTAAAGCTGCAGCAAGTCATGACGACGCCGAGGAGAACGAAAGGGGCCTTGTCAATTTGATAAGCACGGACCTGGAGCTTACGCAGGAGCGCACGAATCAAGTTGTCGGGATAAGATTCGGCCCGGTACCTCTTCGCGATGCGTCCGCCCTGAAGCGTGTTTACCTCCAGTTCACAGTAGACGAAATCTCAAAAGGGCCGACGGAGCTTGAGATCCGAGCCGCGGCCTTGGACAATGTCCCGCCTTTTACAGCGAAAAAGAGATCTCTTTCCTCACTTCCGTGTACAACGGCCGCTGTAAAATGGAAACCGAAGCCTTGGGGAAAACTTGGGGAGCAGGGCCCGGCCCAGCGTACCGGGGACCTGTCGGCCGTCCTCCGCGAGGTTCTTTCCAGGCCGGGCTGGCGCAAGGGAAACCATATAGGCTTTTTGATTCGAGGCTCGGGCAAGCGCGTTGCGGTTGCATTCGATGGATCAAGCGAAAAAGCTCCCCGGCTTGTCATCGAACTGAAGAGCAAACCCCTGCCCTCCACAACCGGCACATATACGGTCACCCTCGTTTTTTCCGAGCCCGGCCTTCATATCGAACCCCAGGCAAGGGTTTTTCAAGTTCTGCTTGACGAAAAGACCGTTCTTCCCGAACTCGACCTTGCAAAGGCACTGGGCGGAAGGCGCGATGCTTTGGTCCGCACATTTCAAAACGTGCAATTGACCGACGTCCTTAAAGTGCGCCTGGTTTCTCTCAAAGGAAAGCCGCCTGTGCTAAGCGGCCTTTCCATTAAACGCGAGGAACCTGCCTCCAAGGCGGAGCTCCAATCGGGCAGGTGAAGAAGCGGTTGAGGAATTTCTCGGAGTTTAAGCGGGAAATCGCAGGTGACGGCTCGCAGCTGAGCAATCTGGGCATTCGCGCGGATGGCAAACTCGCTTGGGCCTGTACTCAAGATTCTTCTTTCCCGGGAAAGGACCTTTCGAGCAGGGATCTAAGCTTGCGCACCGCGCGCTGGTAAAGCATTTGCAGAGCCTCTTTGCTCTTGCCGTACTGAGCGGCTAAATCATCCCAACTCTTTTCTTCGATCGTTCTGGCCTCAAATATCTCCCGGTAGTGCCGCGGCAAGGCGGCTACGGCACGTTGCACGATCTCAACTTCCTCGCGCAGTACAAGTTGCACTGTCGGAGAATCACCCCGGCCTTGAATCTCTTCAAGCGATACGAGCCTGTTTTCCTTGCCTACATCCCTGCGTTTCGCCCGCTCTCTCCGTACGTCCTTGCGTCCCTGCCTCACAAGGATCGATCTGATTCGTGACTTTAAAACTTCCGTCCCTCCTTCGGCGAAATCAGGCCCTTTTCTGCATACGGTGACCCACGCCTCTTGGAGTATGTCTTCGGTATCGAACCGCGGCTTCAAGTACCGCGGTGAGGAGCGTCGCGCCAGCCGAATCAACTCGGGGTAGAAACGCTCAAAGATAATATCGCCTGCAGCTCTATCCCCTGCAGCCCACCGCTTCCAAAGTTCTGTAAGGGAAGGGCCGCTGTCGGAAGCCTTTTTCTTTCCTTCTCCGGAAGAAACCTTCCGCTGCATGACCGAAGCTCCTGCAGCAAATTTTCCTAAGTCTCATACTACCCGGAACGTCAAAAGCATTCAAGAAAAATCTCCCAGACACGTTGTGACACCATATTTGGCTGTTTTTGACATTGCGCAAAGTTTGAAAACGTACCCCGCAGGATCACTCGCAAAAACGGTGACAAAAATCTTGAACAAAGAAAACGCGCCAGTCAGTCGAGCGTTGTGCGGTAGGTCTCAGGAAGGAGGTCGGCCACGCGCACCTTAAAAAAGCCTCTATCATCTGCAAGGATTACGAAAGCACCGGACGCATAATCGACAAAAAGCTGCCTGCAGGTGCCGCACGGCGGAACCACGGGGAAACGGTCGCCGCGTTTGCGCACGGCGACGACAGTCCGGACCGTTTCTTCGCCGCTGCTGAGCGCACAACCCAAGGCCACGACTTCCGCGCAAGGCCCATAGGCGCACCCTTCCACATTGATGCCGCGGTAAATTTTTCCGGAAGGTCCGCGCACGGCGGCACCTTTGGTGTGCCTGCCGGGCCGCCAGTTGCGCTGTAAGACCTCAATTGCAGCCTCTATCAGCTCTCGGTCCGTGTCGTCAACCGGAAAACGTTCCATACAGGCCCTCCTCTTGCATGCGCCCTGGGGCCTTACTCTCTCCGGAAGCATAGGGCCCGCTGCGGCAGGCCGTCAAGTTCACCGCAGCCCGCCTCTGTCTTTTCGGCAGGGGCAGGCTTGATGCTGAATAACGCCCGCGGCTCTTGATCTCACCTGTCGGCATTCGATAGGCTAGGCGCTCGAGGCGGCATATGCTTGCAGCCTCTCGGTCGCTGAGGAAGCCGAACTTTGGAGGTTCAGGTATGGGACGCAGTTTTCGGACTCGGTTTTCGGTTATCGTCCTTCTCTCTTCCGGCCTGTTTGCAGGAACGGAAAAGCCTTTCGGCGGCCTCGCCGCCCCCGGAGCGAAGCTTGTTAAACTTGCAGGTGGCTTCGCGTTTACTGAAGGCCCTACGTCGGATAACGCGGGAAACGTCTATTTCACGGACCAACCCAACGACCGGATAATGCTTTGGAGCACGGCGGGTAAGCTCAGCACCTATATGCAACCGTGCGGTCGATCCAATGGGCTTTACTTTGATCCCAAAGGAAACCTTATCGCCTGCGCGGACGAACACAACGAACTCTGGCGGATCGCCCCTGATAAAACCGTCACCGTTCTGGTGAAAAACTACAAGGGAAAGCTTTTGAACGGGCCCAACGATGTTTGGGTACGTGCCGACGGAGGTCTTTACTTCACCGATCCTTTCTACCGCAGGCCTTATTGGAAGCGCGGCCCGAAAGAGCAGGACTGTGAAGGAGTCTATTACCTGAGCCCCGATCGCAAGCGTTTGGTAAGAGTGATAGACGATCTGGTACAGCCGAACGGAATCGTAGGATCCGCAAACGGCAAGCTGCTCTTTGT
>CAZGYL010000401.1:0-5248 GCA_964529985.1 uncultured Planctomycetia bacterium
TTTTGGGCCATCGCCTCAAGGGGCACCAGCCCGAACGGCTCATCAATCGGGCAGTAGACCACAAGGCGCGCCTGCCTGTAGAAAGCCGGAAGTTCAGAATCCGGCACCGGGCCTGCAAATTCCACGCGGCCGCCTATTCCAAGAGAGGAAGCAAGGCGCTCCAATTCTTCCCGCTGCCTTCCCCGCCCGCCGATCCTGAGCCGCAGGTCTTTAAGCCCCCTCCGCACGAGCACAGCCGCGGCCCTGATCGTGTTGTGCACGTTCTTCTTTGCGGACAGTGAGGTAAGCACTCCGACGTACGAGCCCCTTTCGTAGGCAGGTTCAGGCGGCACGGGCACCCCCAGGTGACAGGGGAAAGCAGGAACCCCGAAAATTTTTCTTACATTCGCAGCGGTGAAAGCGCTGTTCCCGAGTACAAGATCACACCGCTTGATGGAGGCGCAATCCCATCTTGCTTCCAGCGCCCTGCGCAAGCGCCTGAAAACGTGCAGGCGTCCCAATTTGCGTGCAGCCCCTTCAAGGTGCGGATTTTCCACTCCCGGAGGGGTATGCGCGCGCCAGTGGAGAAGGTGGGAATCCGTAACCTCAAGGTAAAGGCGCCTTCGCGGCTCCTCGCAAAGCAGGACGAGCTTCCAGCCCGCACCGCTTAAGCGCCTTGCTTCAGCAGCCCAGCAGTAGGAAGGAAACAAGTGGCCCACCACACAATCGAAACGCCTGAGCCGTTCGGCCAGTTGCACCGCTGCACGCCGTGCCGCAACGCGCTTGGAACGGAATATTTTTCCGCTTCGAGGCGTTTCGATCACATGGACCGGGAAGCCTTGGAGTATCCTTTTCTCCCAGAGCTCAGGGGTGAATTTGGTGGTGAAAACATCAACCTCATGCCCCCTGCGGGCAAGCTCTCCCGCCAGCCAAACGAGAATGTTCTCCGCGCCGCCTTTAACACTCAACTTGGGGTGAATAAAGGCAAGCCTCATAGGCTGCGTCCTTCGGGTCTCTTCAGTAAACCGCAAGAAGTCCGACATCGATCGCGTTGCTCGCCCTCTCGTGCCTGCAGTGAACGGCAAGCACATTCGTACCGGGTGAGAGCAACTCGGCCGGGTCCTCCTCCAGCTCTACACGTACGTAGTCGGTACTGTAGCCTTTACGCCTCAGCACCGTGCGGCCGTTGAGAACGACTTCCGCATCCCTGTCATGAAAGATCAACAAGGCAAGGCGCTTCGGAATGCGTTCGACCGAAAACGTACAGCGCAAGTAAATATCCCTGGTTTCCCAGGTGCGCCGCACAATCAGAGTGCGCGTACCGCGTCTGCCGAAACCGCCCCGCGCGCTCGGCCAAGCGCGGTCATCAAAATCCGCACGGTACCACCTGGTGCGAGGAGCACTGAAAGCGTAGCGCCACACCGCACCTCCCTCCCGCGAGGTGGGCACAAGGACTTCTTCGGCTGAAAGCGGGGGCACGAAGCGCGGCCGCTTAATACCCCCCGGCCGCAGGCTTCCCAACAACTGAAAGAGGAAGAATTCAGCAAGGGCGTTGCCTTCTTCGCACAGCCGCCGCAGGGGCAGTGTGACAAGAAGACCCGCCCCGAGCTTAAGACGGAAAGCCACCACCACGGGCCTTACAGGGTCGCCCTCTGCACAAAGATAAGCGGCCAGAACGTCGCTCCGGAAGCGCTGAGGCAAGCCGGCCAAGGTCACCTGCGGTGCAATAACGTCGAACTCAGGTCCCCCTATCCACCTCCCTCCAAAAGGTGCGAATGCGGCGCTTTCAGCCCGAAGCCAGAACAGGGAGCGGCCGACTCCCTCAAACTCTTCCAAAGTCAACCAACCACCCGCAGGAAGGTCCTTTGGTTCCTCAAGAAAAACAACCGCCGCACGACAGGCGTTCAGCTCTTCCCATTGGCCGGGTCTGAGTCCAAACCAGATACCGATGTCGCACCTTCCAGGAGCCCCTCCGAAGCGTAACCCGGAACCACGCAGAAACCGCGCGAATTCGTCACCCCGGCCGCAACTCCGATCTACATACACCACAGGGCTCCGGTGGCTTACTGCCGGCACCACTCCTGCAAAGTAACGACTTTCAGCCACCAGATGCCCCGTACTGCTTTCCAAACTGACAGAGAGCTCAAGCCTCCCGTACCGCGCCGAACGCCGTGGTTTCACCGAAAGAACTCCCGCCCGGCTCCAGGTGTCACGGGGCGAGATCTCAATGACCGCCGAAATCCCGGGGCCTTCACAACGTACCCGTGCTGCGGATTCATATCTGCCGGAAAATATGTCAACACCTACAGGCAGCTCCTCTTCAGCGTCCGGACGCAAGACTAAAGGCCTGCGCTCAACACCCACCCAATCGTCCTGCTGTTTGAGGCTCCCAGTGAATTTCTTCTGCGTTCCGTCGCTCCGTAGAAGACCGCACCGTTCAGCCTCTGTGTCGAACAACCGTTTAACCACATACCCGTGCGTGCGGAGGCGCCACCTGCTTTCGTTCAAAACCGCCACAAGCCGCTCACCCTGCAACGTCTCTATTTGCTCTTTAAGCGAGCTCAGATCCACAAGACCTTGGAGAACCGATTCCCGTTGCGGCGAACACGGAGCCTGCGCGGCCCAAAGTATGCGGCATCGCGGGCAATCTTCAACGGGCTCCGTGCCCTCCGGCGGCACAAATTCCACAGGCCCAATCCCCTCGAAAGCCTCGTGAGGGCCGGGCAGCACGGCGAACCTTCGCTTAAGACCGACCTGCTTGGAAACCCAAGAGCGCGCCTTTCGGAGCCCTTCCCCTCGGCCGCCCGCAAAAAGGTTGACCGCAACAAGAGACGGGCAATTCCCGTCGCGCCAGTCTATCGTATCAAGAAGTTTTTGCACATTTTGCAGGGACTTTTCGGTGATCTTCGCAAGCGGCGCGATTTCGTACCAGAGCAACAGGCCCAAACGATCGGCAAGCCGGGGAAGCCTGAGATCGGGCGGAGCTCCTTCAAGCACAAGCGCGTTGAATCCCAGTTCTTTGACCACTTCAAGGCGCCTCCTGAGCTTCCAGAGAGAAGGAGGCGTCCTACCCCACCCGGCAAAGGCCGAATCATCGGTTACGGCCCGCAGGTGAACTCGTTTCCCGTTAAGGAGGAAACCGCAAGGGGTTATCTCGAAGGTGCGGAATCCTATCGGAAAAGTCCTGCGGTCGATACGCTCCCTGCCTACTTTTATTTCCAGGCGGTAAAGGGTCGGATATTCAGGGCTCCATGTAAAAACCTCCGAAAGCTTCGGGCCTGCGAATTCAACCTCTCTCCGCCCCGGCGCCTTCAGCTCCAAGTTTGAGACCGCTCTGCCGTGCGGATCAAAAAGGGCAAGCTGGACGGGTGTGTCTTCCCCCAATTGCTCGGAAAAGGTCAAATCGCCCGACCAAGCGCCGTCGGCTTCAGCTGTAACCCGCGCGCTTTGAAGGAAAAGCTGCGGTCTTATTTCAAGCCACACAGGCCCCCAAAGGCCCACCGGAACAGGGGGGGAAGGCCTCGGGTAATGGGCCGAAGCACTCTCTGTAAACTGAATCAAAAGCAGGTTGCCGCCCTCTCTGAGGAACGGATCCAGTCGAGCGAGCAGCGTTCCCATCCCCCCCATGCCGGCCCGAATCCGCCTGCCGTTAAGAAGTATGCGCGGTTCCGGGTAAACACCTGCAAGAGTAAGCAGAACGGCCTCGTTCTCCACGTGCTCGGGCGCTTCGAAAACAAGACCATACGTTGCGGTTCCACGCCAGTCGGCAGGCAGATCCAAAGCTGCAGGAAGCGCTCGGGGGACCTCAACGCAGGACCAAGCCGGTAAATCGTCCGGCCGCACCGAACGCAGCGGCTTGAGCGGCCCGAGCCTGACGTACCAGCGGCCGTTGAGCGGAATCATACGGCGCCGGCCTTCATGGTCGTACGAGCGGTTTCCGATCTCAGGCACTCCGGACGGCTCCTTCCGCCACAACGTGCAAGAAAAGCTTCTCAGTTCTTCCGATTCTTCAAACCTTTGACCGCTTCATTCTACGGACGCGCGCTTTTATGTAAATGCAGACAACGGGACAGCGCTCCCGCACTCGAAACGTAGGGCGATTCCGAGGAGCTCAGCTCTGCGCCGTCCAAGCGAAGGGAACGAAACGGACCCCGAGCACCGCTTCGTCTTCAAAGGCATCTCCACGGCGGGTGATTACATGAAGCCGCTGGATCTCGCGCCCCAGCGGTATTACCATGCGCGCACCGTCTCGAAGCTGTTTCAACAGCTCATCCGGGACCCTGTCGGGCGCGGCCGTAACAATGATTCCGTCAAACGGGGCTTCCTCCGGCCAACCGTAAGCGCCGTTGCCGCAACGAACGTGCACGTTGTCGTAACCCAACTTTTTCAGCAGCTGCTCGGCCCTTTCGGCCAGTTGAGGCCTGACCTCGATCGTGTAGACCTCGTCCACCACTTCGGCCAAAACCGCAGCCTGGTAACCTGAGCCCGTTCCGATTTCAAGCACTTTATCACCGGGGCCGACCTGAAGAGCCTCTGTCATGAAGGCGACAATGTAAGGCTGGGAAATCGTCTGCCCTTCACCGATAGCCAAAGCCGTATCGTCGTACGCGCTCAAGCGTAATGCCGGCGGCACGAACAAGTGCCGCGGTACCGTCCGCATTGCCCGCAGCACTTCCGGATTCCGCACACCCCGGGCTTCAATTTGATCGCGCACCATGCATAAGCGTGCCTCCCGGAAGGGATCGGTCGCCGGATCGTAGAATGCTGAAGCTCTTACCACCTATCCCGTTCTCACTGAACTTCTGCGGCCCTGCACGGACCTGCGGTTGCGCTCAGCGCACCTTACGGGCGGCCGCCTCAAGAAAACGCCCCATGCGCGCGAATTTCTCGCAGCGCCTTTCGATCAACTCGGCGGGCTGCAACCCGCGCAGTTCACTTAAATGCCTGAGTACCGCTTCTTTCAAAACACGGGCCGTCGCCTGTGGATCGCGGTGAGCTCCGCCCAAAGGCTCGGGCACGATTTCATCGATAACCCCGAGCTTGAGCAAATCCTGGGCGGTCAACTTCAGCGCCGAAGCAGCACGCTCCGCGTATTGGGCATCCCGCCAGAGAATCGCAGCGCAACCCTCAGGCGAAATCACCGAGTAGTAAGCGTGTTCAAGCATGAGAATCCTGTCGCCCACTCCGATTCCTATAGCACCCCCACTTCCACCTTCCCCGATAACCACGCAGATGATGGGAATGGGCAAATCGGCCATTGTGCGCTGAG
>CAZGYL010000402.1:0-5241 GCA_964529985.1 uncultured Planctomycetia bacterium
GCCCGCTAATGCGGGCATCGAGGGGCGAAAGGGTGTCTACGAATTAGGCACGGTCGTATAAATGTATGCGGCTGCAAAGTTCGTTGCTCTTTCCGTTCCTGTTATTTCTGTGCTCCTGCCGCAGCAGCGGAGTTGTGGAGGATAACTCTCCTTTCGCCGCTCCGCTTCTCTTCAATGACGTGGAATTCCTTATCGAGAAGAGCCGCAGGCAGGGGGAAGCGGAGGTTTCCTTTGATTTTGTGCGTGGAGTGCTTTACGAAGGGGGACGGCCGATCATGCGACAGCTGCGCTATTCGATCTTTGAGATCGAAGGCCGGAGATACCACTTTCCCAAAGGCACGAAGGTGTTTCTTTTCAGGCCCCGTCCCGAAGGAGAGCTCGGGCTGAGGTTCAGGGACCTGCAGGTGGTGCTCAAAGGGAATCCACGGAAGCATTTCGTTTTGCAGTACAGGACGGAGGGAGTCGAGGAGATTCAGTACGGGCTTGCGCGGATTGCATACGATGGCGGAACTTACGTTGTAAACGGGAAACATAAGCTTACGCCCGAAGAAATACAAGCAGGCTTAAGACTGACCCGAACGGGCGTTTTTTCATCTCTCAAGGGCGCAGTGCCGACCCGCGTAGGCAGGCTGCCTCTGCGGCGAAGCGGACGGAGCCCATGAAATCACTCTCTGCGCTTACGCCCTCAGAACTCAAGCAGACCCTTGGGGAGACTTTCCGGGAACTTGGTGAGCCCTCTTATCGGGTCTCGCAGATCCTTACGTGGTTTTACCGCAAGTGCGCGCGGAGTTTCGATGAAATGACCGATCTTCCGGAGGAGGTCCGCCGCGCGCTTAAGGAGCGCTTCACGCTTTACGGGTTGAGCCTCAGGAGGTGTGCGTGCGGTGAAGACGGCACCTCCAAGTATCTTTTCACGACTGAAGAAGGCTACCCGGTTGAGTCGGTCCTGCTGCCCGAGGCCGACGGTGCCACCTATTGTCTTTCAACAGCAAGCGGGTGCGCCTTCGGTTGCCGCTTTTGCGCGTCGGGGCGCTTTTTCTTCAGAGCCCTGCGTTCCGGCGAGATACTGGACCAGTACCTGCTCGTCCGGTCGCTTAGCGGCGATAAGCCTCCGTTTTCAGGGATTGTGCTTATGGGAATGGGCGAACCCTTGGCTTCTTGGGCCGAGCTTTCCGGTTTCCTTCAAACCATAATGGAGGCCTGTGGTGTGGGAGCGCGGCGCATAACGGTTTCAACTGTGGGACTCCCGTCCGGTATTCGGGCTTTGGGCAAGCGGTTTCCGCAGGTGAAACTCGCTGTTTCGCTGCATGCCGCCGACGATGCGCTGCGGCGCCGGCTTATGCCGCGTGCCTCGAGAGTGCCGCTTGCCCGGCTGCGCGCGGCGCTGCGGGAATATGTCGGGCTTACAGGCGGGCGCAGAATAACGTTCGAATACGTTCTTCTTGCAGGGATAAACGATTCCGAAGAGCATGCGCGCCGGCTTGCGGCTTACGTAAGAGGGTTTCCCGCTTTGATCAATCTCATACCCTTCAACCCCGTGCCGGGCGTCCCTTACAGGCGACCTTCCCCGCGGGTGATCGAGCGTTTCCGCTCCACGCTGAGAAGACACTTCAGCGGCGCGGTCACCGTCAGAAAAAGCCTGGGAATCCCGCTGGGGGCGGCCTGCGGTCAACTCGGAGCTGAAGTTTCAGGCTCGTTGCCGGAATAAGGCTCGCGGAGCGACGGCTTATTTTTTCTCGGTTTCCTTTTTCTTTTCCGCAGGTTTTTCTTCGGCCTGCTTCTCTGCCGCCGGAGCTTTTTCGTTTTTCGGCTTTATCCCCTTGGGAAGTATGCGCCGCTTGCGCTTCCAAGGAGGGAGAGCCTTTTTTTTGTCGGGTTGTTTTTTCTTTCCCTTTTGAATCCGCCCGGTGAAAAGAGGGCCTTCCGGTCTCTTAAAGAGGTCATCGCTCAAGCCGCTGTTTATCTTGACCTGAAGGAAGTCCCTCTGAACGGTCAGGTTCCCGTCCGTGTACTGCTCGTGTTTGAAAGGAACGAGGATCGGCTTGTCAGGCGCCTTGGGATTCGGGACCTTACGCCATTCCGAGTAGAAGACCTCGTTGCGCACGGGGCCTTCAGGGGTATCGCTGCGCCATTGTTTTTTCACCAGGAGATGGGTCTTCTTGCTGAAAAAGTAGCGCCACACCTGATTCCCGTAAGGGGGATAAACATCGATTACGTCGCAGGGTTCGCCGTCCACTTCCCCTTCCCCGCTCCGGTATTTCAAGCAGAAACCGTCCTCCTTCCAGTGCATGAAGAAGTCGTCCAGATACTTATCCCATGTAAGCATATAAACCATTTTGTTGTCTAAAGGCGAGACATAACCCAGCATCTTCGTCCAGGCTTCACCGGTTTTGCCGTTGTAAATCTGGACGACCCTGAGCGGCTCGTCGCCGATTTTCACATCTACGTCCCAATCCTCACGCACCATGTTGGGGCGTTTCAGATAGCGCTCGAAAATGACAAGCGTTTTTCCGGTCGGGCTGTGGCGCGCCACTTGGAATTTCTCGTAGCGGTCCGCTATGCTCCGGAGCGCCTCCACTCCTCCTATGGCTTTGAGGTAAGCCTCTACCACCGCGAGCGCTTTGGGATCGGCTGTACGCGGCTTGACATCCTTACGGCGTACCGTGCTCTGAGGGGTGCCCTTCCCGGATTGAAGCGGTTTGACGATTACTCTGGAGGGCTTCGCTTCTCCTGCCCCGAGCAGGCCTCCAAGGAGCAGCAACACTGCAAGCAGCTCAACGGATCTACGCTTCATCTTTGTACCTCGTAATGTCACGCTGTCAGGCGATCTCAGAAACACCATGTCAGCCGGCGGTACCGGACTTTTCTTCCGAATAAAAGGCAGAAGCGGAAACGGCGGCGCCGTGAGGTCCCGCCCTTCCGCCGGCCCGTCAAACGTAGTTCTAAGAATATCCGCTCCCGGCAGAGCGGGCAAGGCGGCGGATTCCGCCTGCTTGGCTTTCTCCGGCGCGCCCGGAGCCGGGAGAGGAGAAAAAAGAGGCCACCGCAAAAGGCGGCGGCCTCCAGACAAGAAAGGATAGAAAAAGGGATTGTTTCCTTGTGGTGCCGCGCGGCGGCCCCGGCGTACCTCTTCTCCGCTTTTCGGTTTTTCGCACCCTGCTCCTTCAACAGAGCCGCAGGTACGTTTATTCCCCCCTTTGTTACCGGTTCGGCGTCCTTCGGCCTGCATGCTTTTCCCGGTCCGAGTGCGCAGGTTTACCGCCACCCGGGCTTTCGGGCCTCCCGGTCCCTGCGTTTTCTCCCAGGAGAGCGATCTCCGGAGGCACTTCTTGCCTCTTATCGTATAGGAATCCGAAACCTTCTTTCTTCAGAAAAGCGAAAATCTCCTCTGCAGGGACAAACAGCCCGAGGTGCGGTACAACAGTCGGGTGAGTCCTGCCGTAGGTATAAATCATGCTTGCGATTCCCAAGAGGCGGGCGTCTGAAGCTCTGAAGATTCCTCCTCCGGAGTTGCCGAAGTATGTCGGAGCGCTGAGCATCCAGAACACCTGCCCGTCCACAACTTTGTGCTTCGTTGTTATCTGGCCCCATGTGGGCAATGGTACGTTTCCCAGCGGGCAGCCCACTGCATATGCCGGTTCGAAGAGATCGATCTTCTGAAGTTCCTTCGCTGAGACGAACTCGGCTACGTATTTGAAGGGCTCTTCCCTTTCAAGTTGCAGGAGTGCAAGATCGCGCTTTCGGTCGAATGCCAGCACTTTGGCTGAAAAGTGCTTGGGAAACAGCCGATCGCCGGGGCCCATGATACGCACGTCTTTTATGCGTTCCCTTTGCTTTTCCGGTGTTACTTCAAGAACTACATGGTAGGCCGTGAGAATGAACGTTGCTGGCCGACTGCGCTTGCTCCGACCCAATCGACCGCTGAAGACCACAACACCGCTTCCTACAGTGCCGTTGCCGCGCAACTGGACCGTGGGGTAGAGCATGCGCTTCTTAAGCATACCCGGGTCCGGGCCGAGCTTCTGGACCACTTCCTTAAGCGAGCGTGCGGTTTGTTCGGTTTTCCAAGCGGTTTCAGTAAGCTGCTTGCGTTGAGGGGTGAGCTCCCGCCGCAGTAGGTGCGCCAAAACCGAAGAGCTTTCTCTGACGGCGGCTTTGATCTCTGTCGAACGGGAAGCCATCTCCTTGCGGAATGCTTGAAGCTCAAGTGCAGCCTTGCCGATCGTTGCCGCCGCTTCGCTCAGGCTTTCCTCTGTGGTACGGAGCCGATCCTGCAGCAACTTGTAGAGCTTGCGCTGAGCAGCAGCCAGCGATTCGTAAGTGACGGTGCTGCGCCGAGCAAGCGATGCCATTTCCCTTTCGCGCGCATAAGCTTTGCGCAGCTCAAGAGTGCTGAAAAGGCTCACCGAAGCAAAAAGTGCAACGGCACCTACGGCAAGGAGGCGGCCGCAGGCAAGCTGAGCGCTTCCCTCACCGGGTCTGTTCCGCCTCTTGGTTCGGCTCAGAGTTTCTGTCACATGGTCTGTTCGCGGATTCATTCCCTGTCAATGATTCGCTATGCCTTCTTAAAGCTGGAGCACAGGCGCCGGCCGCTATAGCCGCGGAAGTATACGATGGGCCTCTGGGGCGGGCAAAGCGCCCCTCAGGAGGATTTTCCGGGTGTTTGTGAAGAAGGGGGAGGAGCCTGCGGCTTGCTCTTTTCCTCTTCAGACTCGGACTTGGGGACCAAGTTGACAAGGTAGTCCGGAACCGCGAATATCCATTTGACGCGCCTGCCTTGGAGACGTTCTTGCACCTTGGGCCTGCTTAGAGCAAATCGACCCAGATCCTGCTTTCTTGATCCCGCAGGGCAGGTGAATCGGTCGCAAGGTCTGCCTTCGAAAAACACGGCAACCTCGACCTCCGGCGGTTGGGGCAGCTTTTCCGGAACTGCAGGCCAGGGTGCACTGAAGACCGAAGGAGTTTGCTCGGGAGACTGGGGGGCTTCTTCACCTCTTTGCTGAACAGCCTGATAAAGCAGCTCTGCATGATAGGGAGCGAAAGGAGCGAGGCAGACAGCCAGTGTGCTCAACGTCCTCAGGTCGCCTGTGTAAGCTGCGCCGGACGGTGAGTTGAGGAATCGCAGGAAGCGTATCAGGGAAGCTACAGCCAAATGGGGTCTGCCTCGATCAAGAGCGCGCGTCACGGTGTAAATCATACGCTCGCATTCGAGCGGCAGAGCTCCGGGTTGTTTCTCGGACT
>CAZGYL010000403.1:0-5224 GCA_964529985.1 uncultured Planctomycetia bacterium
GTGCCACATCCAATCCTTAAGAGCTGCGTTTACAGCGTCCTTCAGAGTGCGGGTCCCTTCCTCGACCGAGACGACTTCCGCACCGAGCTGCCTCATCCAAAAGACGTTGGGGGCTTGCCGCCGCACGTCGACTTCTCCCATGTACACCGTGCACTTGAAGCCGAAGCGGGCGGCCACTGTAGCCACTGCAAGTCCGTGTTGGCCCGCTCCGGTTTCAGCTATAAGCCGCTTTTTCCCCATGCGTTCGGCAAGAAGAGCTTGCCCGAGGCAGTGGTTGATCTTATGTGCGCCGGTCTGGCCGAGTCCCTCCTGCTTAAGGTAAATCTTTGCACCTCCAAGGTGCTCGGTGAGGCGGGAAGCGAAGTAAAGCGGGGTCGGCCTGCCTGAGTACGTGCGCAGGAGCAGGTCGAGTTCTTCGCGGAACTCAGGGTCGTCTTTGAACGTGCGGTACGCTTCCTCGAGCTCCTGGAGCGCGGGGCGAAGCATCTCAGGAACGTATCTGCCGCCGTAGGGCCCGAAACGGCCTCCCTCGTCAGGCAGGGCGTAGAAATCTACAGATTCTGCAGCCATGGCTTTTCTCCGATCCGCTTGGGCGGCAAGGACAGGTGCACGAAGAAAAATCTTATCGTAGCACAGGGGACACACAGGGCGGAACCCGGAGGCCCCCATCGGCGTCCTTGACCCCTGCCAAGTGGGCCATAGAATGGGGCTTTACCCTCCGGGGCAGAGGCAAAGGCTGTGGCGCCTCCGGAGGGACGGTGGGGTGTGCCACCGAACCGGACACAACGGTAAGCGGAGGAGCTATGCGGGCTGTTTACGCACTTGCGGTTATAACTGCGGCGCTTGTCCTTGCAGCCGGCTGTGCGAGTGTAAGCCCCCGGGCCAATATCGAGGGGCTCAGCTACGGCGTTCAACCGTACGACGATCTGCCCGTGCCCCAGGACTTCACCTTCGATGCCTCCGAAGAATCCTGGGCGTACCGCCGATACGAAAACACGGCTCTTAACCTCAGGGTCGGCCGTTTTCGGTACGTGGGCGACCGGGATGTCGGGCAGCTTGTGAACTGGTATAACGAGCAGATGCCCAAGCACGGCTGGCAGCAGAAAACCCTTAATTGGAACGAGACGAAGACCGCCGCGACCCTGAGTTTCACAAGGAACGAAGAGCGGGCGGTTGTTGAGATCGCGCGCAAGCACGGCCCGCCTCGACCCGAGCCTTATACCGAGATCGTCCTTTCGGTGGGTCTTGAAATGGCTTCCAAGTAGCCTGAGGAGAGTAAATGGCGAAGCGTAAAGGAGCGCCGGAGGCGAGAGTTTTCGCCGACGAAAAATTCATTGCAGAGGCAACGGATTTTGTAAGCCGCCACCGCGGCAAGCTCATTCTGATTTTTTGTGTCGTAATGGCCGCTGTAGTGGTGTGGATCGTCGGAACCCATGCGGCGCGCAGTTATGAGGAAGAGGTGGCTGAATATCTGGAGGAGAACCTCTACAAACCGCTGGGAATAGGTGAAGGCTCGCAGTCCCTCTTCTCCCCGTTTCCGGAGCCTTCAAAGCCCATAAAGGTGGACGAGATTTTGGAGAGGGTCAAAGGCACGGAGGCGAGGCCTTACGTGCTTTGGATTCTTGCCAAATACCTCTTTGAGCAGGGAGGTGAGCCGAACCTCCGTAAGGCGAAAAAGCTGGCTGAAACTTGCTCAACGAGTACACCGATCCACAGTACGAGTTTTACCAGAGCAACGCAGACCGCTTGCTTTCAAAGATCGAAGAAGATTTGAACTGGAAGCTTCCTGAATCCCCGGCTTTGGGTCCGCCTGCTCCTCCGAAAGCCTCTGAGTCTGCAAAGACGCAGGCCGCTGAAGAAAAGAAGAAAACAGCTGAATCCACACCTGCGAAAAAGGCTGAAGAGCCCGCGGAAAAGAAGGCGCAGGTAAAAACTGGTGAGAAGAAGGCCGAAGGCGGCGGGGAGAAGAAGGCCGAAAAAGGGAGCGAGGGCAAGGCCGAAGCAAGCGGCGGTGGTGAGAAAACCGAAAAGGGCGGTGCGGAAAAGGCAGCCGCCGGAAGCACCGGGGGGAAGTAGCCCGATCTCCGAATGGATCAGAACGACGAGCTTTTCTCAAACGACGAGCTTCTTCCCGAGAACGAGACCCTGCCGGCTGAAGAAATCGTCCTTACCAACGACACCGTACCCAACAGATTGGATAAATTTCTTCTGGAACGCCTGCCCGGGAAAACGCGCGCTTACGTCCAGAAGCTCATAAAGGGAGGGCACGTAACGCTCAGCGGCGGCCGCCAGGCCAAGCCGGCGACGAAAATCGCACGCGGGGAGCAGGTTGTGGTGCGGATTCCGCGTGCAAGCGAAAGCTCCATTCAAGCTCGTTTTGTTCCTTTTGAGGTTCTGTACGAGGACCAGGATATAGTGGCGTTGAACAAGCCTGCGGGCATTGCCGTCCACCCTTCGCCCGGGCTGAACGAAACAACCCTTGTTCACGGGCTTGTATGGCGGCTTAAGAACCTCTCGCACCTGGCAGGTCAAGATCGGCCCGGGATCGTGCACCGGCTTGATCGTGATACCTCCGGGGTCATGATCGTGGCAAAAAACGATGCGATCCACCACAAGCTTTCACTTAAGTTCAAGGCCCGTGAGATGCACAAAGCTTACGTTGCCGTGTGCTCAATAAACGATCCGATCCAAGCCGGTGTTGTGGATGTGCCGATCGGCAGGAGCTTGCGTAACAGGCGCAAGATGGCGATCCGTTACGATTCCGGCCGTCCTGCGATAACAGAGTACCGCGTGCGGGAGATCTTGGGACCTTACGCTATTGTGGATGCTTTTCCGCGAAGCGGGCGCACCCACCAGATCCGCGTGCACTTGAGCTTCATGGGGCTTCCGATCTTATGCGATCAGCTCTACGGCGCCCAGAAGGCCGTTTATGCAAGCGGCCTTCGCGGAAAGCCCAAGGAGCCCGGTGAAGAGCCGCTGCTTGCGCGCCAAGCTCTGCATGCCCGTTCGCTGAGCTTCACCCACCCGCGCACAGGCCGGCTTCTGCGATTCGAAGCGGCTTTGCCGGAGGACATCACCCGCCTGATAGGGCACCTCAGGCGCGTGTACACTTCCTACAAGCCTCGTAGCGCAACTCCAAACACATTGTGATCACCCTCAGTACGCGCTGAGAAGGTTTCGCCCTCCCATGCCGATAAACTCAGAAGGGACTTAAGGTTGTGCGCGCCCGTGGAACGCGGATTTGGTTGGTTCCGGAACTGGAGGTTTATCGGATTATGGGGTTTTTGGCGGCAAGCGTTTTT
This sequence comes from uncultured Planctomycetia bacterium, assembly GCA_964529985.1. Classification (GTDB taxonomy): domain Bacteria; phylum Planctomycetota; class UBA8108; order UBA8890; family UBA8898; genus CAZGYL01. The sequence goes on from CAZGYL010000403.1 coordinate 3,303, forward strand.
GCGACCGTTTTCTTGAGTGCTCAGAGTGCTGAGAGGAGCACGGAGACCGGTTCGGTGGGACGGACCGAGCAGGTACAGTACGTCAAGTGGCGGCGCCTGCGCCTTCCATGCCGGTACAAGACCGACGGAGCGGCGGCGGTCGTCGGGCTTCGGCTTTTCTGGACAAAGGACGACGGCAACAAGTGGCATGTTTTCCCGAAAGAGGGCCTTCTCGAACCTGAAAAGACCCTTGTTTTCGAAGCACCTGAAGATGGGGCTTACGGCTTTCGGGTTCAGGCAGTTGATGCTGCCGGGCACTTTTCCCCCGCACCGGGTCCCGGTGACGAACCGACCCTGAGGGTTGTTGTTGACACCACGAAGCCTGAAATTGAAATACGCGCGCCCGTGGGATCCCTCAGCTTCTATTCAGGTCAGGTCGTCACTTTGCGTTGGGTGGTGCGCGACTCCAACTTACCTCCCGATCCTGTGAATATATTCTACGTGCGCGATGGAGAGGCGGAGGCGATCCCGATCGAGGCGGACCGCAAAGGTTATCCCTCCGAAGGAGAGCTGAGCTGGGCCTTGCCTCTCCAGGAGGGCAGTATTTCGTTTGTGTTCGCGACTGAAGACCTTGCCGGGAACCGCGCTGAAAAACGCTGCGGCCCGTTCCCGATAAAGCCGTACTTGGCGAGGCTGGGCCCTAAGGCTGTTGTGGCCGAAGGGTTCAGCAGGCATCTTTTCCTCCCGATTTTCTATCGCTTCCCGGATATCAAACCCGAGGACGTAGGTACGGTCGAAGTCTATTGGTTCCCTCTGGACCGCCCTGAGAGTAACGAGGCCCGGTGGCACTTGGCCGGGGTCGATGAAGACCGTTCCTCTCCTTTTGTTTTCAAAGCACCTGAAGACGGCAGGTACGCACTCAGGGTGGCGGTGAAGGGGAAAGACGGAAAGAGTTACTTGAGACCGCTCCTCTCACCTCAAGAAGCAGATGTCGTTACTGTGATCGATACTCACGATCCCCAGGTTGAGATCGTCTCTGTGAACGGAGTCAAAGGGGAGGAAGTTTGGCTTGAAGGAGGAGGGGCTCTTGAGATCACGCTTCTTGTGCGTGACAGAAACCTGCCGCCGCGGTCCGTGGCGCTCCAGTACTCGCTTGACGATGGAGCTAGCTGGCAGACTTTGGCCGACGGCTTGACGGTTCAACCAAATAAACCTTTCACTTACAAGTGGACCTTGCCCAGGATAACCTGCCCGAGTTTTCTGCTCAGAGCGCGGGCGGTGGACGCGGTGGGGCGGACGGGAATCGGGACCTATCCCGGCCCGATCCATATCCGCGACAAGCAAGCCGATGCTGTAGTTGATGCCGCCGCGCTTCGAAGGCGCGGTGAGCTTGCACTTAGCTTGGGTACGGACAAGGGCCTCAAGGCCGCGCTGAATTTGCTTAAAACCGCCGTGGGATTCGCGCCGAACGATCCCGAGGCCCGAGAAGCGCTTGCCCGAGCGCTGCTTGCCGCCGGAAAGCGGACCGAAGCATTGATCCACCTGCGCAAAGCCGTAGAATTACGTCCGTCTGAGGTCTCCTACCGCCTTGAACTCGTTGAACAACTGATTGAGGAAGGCCGGAAAACGGGCCTCGGCAAGTTGTTCGAGGAGGCGAGGCGGCACCTGGACCAGGTGAGAATCGAAGACCTTTACGTGCGGAGTGATTTCGCGCTCTTGCGGGAGAAGTATCGACTGGCGCAAGAGGCGCTTGCAGCCTGGGAGGAGAAACAGGCCGAACGGCTGGAGAGAGAAAGGTGAAGCTTCCGCTTGTAGCCTCGTTTGCTTTGCTTGTTGCAGGTTGCGCGGGGTTGGGTTTGGAGACCAAGGAAGCTCCCAGACCTGTGGAACCGCCCTCTCCGCCGCAAGTTGAGGCCCCCCCGTTGCTTCCACCGCTCCGGCCC
>CAZGYL010000404.1:0-1478 GCA_964529985.1 uncultured Planctomycetia bacterium
GTGGATGCGGAAGACCTCCTTATTAACGGCGTGCCCGCGAAAACCGTTCTCGGTCTGGGTAAAGGGCCTTACCGTTTCACGTTCGATCCCCCGCAGGCGGGAGAGGTCATCGTATCGTGGGCTTCAGACAACGGCATAACCGATGCGGCCGACCCTCCCAACCTGTTTGAAGGCGGCTCGTGGACCTACACCGTGGATCCGGATATGCCCGTACCGGAGGTTACGATCACGGAAATCTGCGCTTCAAACCGCGCGGGGCTGCAGGACTCAGACGGTGAGTATCCGGATTGGTTTGAGCTTCACAACCGCGGTGACACCCCGGCCTCTATAGGCGGTTGGTCCGTGACCGACAACAAGCTCAGGCCGCGTAAATGGGTTTTCCCGCCTGTTACAATACCGGCCGGCGGCTATCTGGTTGTGTTCGCTTCAGGTAAAGACAGGCGTGATCCTGCAGGTGAACTGCACACGAACTTCCAGCTCAATGCCTCGGGCGAGTACTTAGGCCTTTTTGCATGGGATGAAACAGAGCCTGTTTTCGAGTTCCCCAGCTCAGGTGCGGACGGAGAAAGCGCTTTCCCCGAGCAGCGCCCTGACATCTCTTACGGTCTGACCGAAGGCGGTCAATGGGCTTACTTCGAGAAGCCTACACCGGGCGAGCCGAACGGCCAGGCCACACCATACGATGGTTTCGTGGAGGATCCTGTTTTCAGCCCCCCCCGGGGTCTTTTTACAAGCTCGGAGCCCGTATCGGTAACGATAAGCTCTCCGACTCCAGGCGCTGAAATCTACTGGACTGCGGACGGAAGCGAACCTATACCCGGCTCGGGGGAAAAGTACACAGGCACCCTTTCGGTGCAAGGCACACCGCGCCGCCCGGCGGTTACGCTCCGTGCGATCGCTGTGCGTTCCGGCATGTTACCTTCGCGCGTTGTAACTGCAACTTACATCTTCCTCGACCAAGTCCCGCGCCAAAGCCGGGTCGTCGATGTTTGGCCTTCTACATGGCGCAACCACCCTGCGGCAGACTATGAAATGGATCCCCAGATCGTTTCGAAGCCTGCCTACGCTGAGGATCTGCCCAAGGGGCTTCTCGAGCTGCCCTCGGTTTCGATCGTAACTGATATCGACAACCTCACGGGACCGCGGGGAATCTACGTAAATCCCACCAATTCGGGGGTCGCTTGGGAGCGGCCCGCCTCGCTTGAGATCATATATGCCGACGGAAGAAACGTGCAGGCCGACTGCGGCTTGCGAATCCAAGGTGGAGCAAGCCGTCAACCGAACAAATCTCCCAAACACTCATTCCGCGTACTTTTCAAAGGACAGTACGGGCCCGGAAGACTGCGCTTTCCTCTTTTCCCCGACTCACCGGTTTCTTCGTTCGATACGCTGATTTTCCGTGGCAATTTCAATAACTCCTGGATTCATTGGAACGGAACGCAGCGCTCGCGGGCGCAGCACATTCGAGACCAATGGGC
>CAZGYL010000404.1:1578-5220 GCA_964529985.1 uncultured Planctomycetia bacterium
CTGCGGCAGGAACAGAACTACCGGCAGCTTGCGGAGATGCTGGACCTTGCCGCACTTGCCGACTACATGATCATAAACTTCTACGGCTCAAACGAGGATTGGCCCGCACACAACTGGTATGCCACCTGCAGGATCAATCCGATCGGCAAGTGGCGTTTCTTCTGCTGGGATTCGGAGCGGATCCTTGAGAGCCCGAGTGCCAACAAGCTTTCGGTAAGCAACGCCAACTCGCCGGCGTACTTCTTCGCGCGCTTGCGGGTCAACCCGGAATTCCTGCTTCTTTTCGCCGACCGGGTGCACAAACATTTCTTCAATAACGGCTGCATGACGCCTGAGGCGGTGCGCGACAGGTGGCTCGCCCGCGCGCGCGAAGTGCACAACGCAGCGGTCGCCGAGTCCGCCCGGTGGGGCGATTACCGCAGAGATGTTCACTCCTGGCGTGATCCCCCTTACGAACTGTACGAGCGCGACAATCAAATGTTGCGCGAGGAAAACCGCCTGTTGAATCAATATTTCCCGGTGCGCTCCCAGACGGTGCTCAGGCAGTTCCGCTCGGCACGGCTTTATCCTTCGATCGAGGCCCCCGAGTTCAACAAGCACGGAGGCAGGATAGAGCGCGGTTTTCAGCTTTCCATATCGGTTCCCGGAGGTACAAGCGGCGAAATTTTCTACACTTTGGACGGCAGTGATCCGTGCTACTACGATTACAATCAGGGTGCGTTCCAGGTATCTCCCACAGCGATCCAATACAAAGAGCCGATAACGCTCGAAGAAACGACCTTGGTTAAAGCCAGGCACCGTGACGGCTCGGTATGGAGCGCCCTCACCGAAGCTGTATTCACCGTGCCGCAGCCCCTTGACGACCTCGTTCTTACGGAAATCATGTACCACCCGCCGGACACGGCGCAGCTTGATCCGGATCAATATGAATTCATTGAGCTTAAGAATGTGGGAGATCGAGCTCTGGATTTAACGGGCGTACGTATAACAGGCGGCGTAAGCTTCGCCTTCCCCGAAGGAACAGTGCTTCCTTCGGGCAGATTCATTGTGCTTGTAAGCAACATGAGCGCCTTTAAGCAAAAATACCCGAACGTCAGTCCTTTCGGCGAATACCAAGGCCGGCTCTCAAACAGCGGAGATGTGATCGAGCTCAGAGATCCCGCAGGCGAGGTTGTTTGGCAGGTCGCTTACAGCGATCTAGCGCCCTGGCCGGAGAACGCCGACGGGTGGGGCTTCTCCCTTGTTCCGATCAACCCGCAGGGGGCGGACGATCCGAACGACCCTTCAGCTTGGCGTATCAGCACTTTGATCGAAGGCTCCCCGGGAGCCGACGATAAGCCCACTCAGGCTGTAGCCCCCCGGATCGTAAGCCAGCCTGAAGACGTAACGGTCGTTGCCGGCGGGAGTGCTGTTTTCAGCGTTCAAGCTACTGCAATTCCCGCTCCCACCTACAGGTGGCAGCGCAACGGTGAAGACATTCCGGGAGCAACAGAGCCGACCTACGTTATTGAGGCTGTAACGCTTCAAGACGACGGAGCCAGATTCAGGTGCGTTGTCACAAACGAGGCCGGATCCGCAACTTCCCGTGAGGCTGTGCTGCATGTACTTGCCCCTGTCGCCCCCACGATTACTACAGAACCCCAAGATCTGACAGTGCTTGAGGGTGACAGAGCTGTCTTCTCATGCCGGGCCGACGGGCTTCCCGCCCCCACCTATAGGTGGCAGCGCAACGGTGAAGATATTCCGGGAGCAACAGAGTCGACCTACGTTATTGAGGCTGTAACGCTTCAAGACGACGGAGCCAGATTCAGGTGCGTTGTCACAAACGAGGCCGGATCCGCAGTAAGCCGTGAAGCGTTGCTGACCGTTCTGCCTCGACCCAAACCTTTCCGGCGAATGGACTCAAATGCCGACGGCACGGTGGATATAGGCGATGCCATTTTCCTCCTTCAGGTGCAGTTCTCAGGAACGTCGATCCCGTGTGAAGATGCAGGCGACGTGAACGACGACGGATCTCTGAATATCGCCGATCCCATAGCCCTTCTCAGCTATCTTTTTGCAACCGGCTTCATGCCCCCGCCGCCGGCGACTTCCTGCGGTCCCGACCCGACCGAGGACGCGCTCAGCTGCGATGAATTCCCGCCGTGCGCCCGATAAACATGAGGCATGGGACTGCGCCAAACCCCGGTTGCGGACGCCCTTCTTCGGTCCGATACTATAGGAAAGCCTTTTGTACAGGAATACTTGCGGCCGGCTGCGTCGCTTCGGGTATTGTGCACTTGAGATGCCCCCTTCCCGCCGCTCCTTTGAGGAAAGGATGTCCGTAGGAGGTGATATCCCGGTGGGACGACCGCAGCGGCCTGAGAACAACGGAGGATAGACGTGCCTGCTCCATGGATTACCTACAGACCGGAACTGCGAGTGCTTGATGCGACCGTGCGAGACGGCGGCCTCATGAACAACCACCGCTTCAGCGATGAATTCGTACGCGCCGTGTACGAAACCAACCTGGCGGCCGGCGTCGACTACATGGAGATAGGCTACAAGGCCTCAAAACGCCTTTTCGCCCGAGACGCGTTCGGCGACTGGAAATACTGTGATGAAGACCACATAAGGCGCATTGTGGGAGAGAATGCAACCTCGCTCAAACTTGCGGCTATGGCGGACGCTGAAAAGTCGGATTACCACACGGATATCCTTCCGAAGGAAAAAAGTGTCCTCGATATGATCCGGGTTGCTACCTATGTGCATCAGCTGCCTACAGCCGTGGACATGATCAAGGACGCAGCGGATAAGGGCTACGAGGTGACCTGCAATCTTATGGCTGTTAGTAAAGTGCAGGAGGTCGAGCTGGATCAGGCCCTGGAGGTTTTGGCCCAAACCCCCGCGCAGGTCATTTACGTGGTGGACAGCTTCGGTTCGCTTTACCAGGAACAGATCGAACTTCTGGTAAAAAAATACAGAGCGGCTCTGGAAGGAACCGGAAAAGAGGTCGGAATCCACGCCCACAACAACCAGCAACTTGCTTTTGCAAACACGATTGAAGCCATAATCCACGGCGCGAACTTCGTTGACGCCACCTACGGCGGTCTCGGCCGCGGGGCCGGTAACTGTCACATGGAGCTGTTGATCGGCTTCCTGCGCAATCCCAAGTTCCATATAAGGCCGATTTGGGAATTCATCCAGAACCACATAGTGCCTTTGCAAAAGGAGCTCGAGTGGGGGCCTCTTCCTCCTTACATGATCACCGGCCAGCACAACGAGCACCCGCGGGCGGCCATGGAATTCCGCGCAAGCGAAGACCGCGACAACTATGTTGCTTTCTACGACCAGATCGTAGGGGACGTCTGAGCCCGACCGGTCACTGTGACCCGGCGCTGCTTTCCTCAGGGGCTCGGGAACCGGAAATTGAGTTCCACTGCTCCCGGGCGATCCTTGCGGCTTCCTTACGGAGGAATTGATCCCTGAGCTTGCCCTGCACCTCCAGGCCGCCGAAACTCACCACGCTTCCGTTTGTAAAAAGGGAAAAGGACCCTTCCTTTGAAAGAGTCTTTGCAAGCTTGCCCAGTGAGCCCGTGCGTCGAAACGGCAGCGCCCGGCCATCTACGCTCCACCTGAGAAGCCCGCCTTTAAGCTCAACGG
>CAZGYL010000405.1:0-5217 GCA_964529985.1 uncultured Planctomycetia bacterium
GGAGGCGGTGAAGGAGTTCAACGAGTTCATAGAGCTCGACGAGCTCAAGATAAGGGATAGGCCGAGCTACATAAGCCCAGACATGGTGGTGTCGGCCAACAGCATATCCCACAACCCAAAGATCAAATCATAACCCTTTTTATCCAAAACGTCCTTTGGCACGAGTCCACGCCTACATCTTCGCTCGGACCGTGCCTTGTCCGGATACGGGATTTGATACGCCGCTTGTGCCGGATTGGCATCTGCTGAAGTCAAAGAAGGGGTTGGAGATCGTAGCGGTGCCCGTGGTGGATCGGGAGAAGGGCACCTGGCGGGTTGAAATCAAACAAGTCGGCAAGGAGGCCGGGCAAATACGCGAAGTGCCGGCTCCTACGTACAAGGGAGGAAAAGGAATCTCGCTTTTCACAGGAAGGCCCATTCCGGCTGATTACATAAAGGCTATGGCCCAACAGGGCCGAATGAAGAGCGCTCTTTATGCTCTTGTGCTTAAGACGCCGAACGGCCTCCAGTTCCAGCCTCCTGAGCCGGAAGATCTAGAGGCACTGGCCGCCGCAGAAGAAGAGCTGAAGAAACTCCGGCCCAAATGGGAAAAAGAAAATGTGATTCCGACGGAGGAATATCCCGAGGTCTCAAGTGATCCTCGTCCTCGGGTTTATGGAATGCCTCGTTGGGCTGACATGTTTACCCCACGGCAACTCCTTTGCATGGGGGTGCTGGTTGAAGAACTTCGCGGCCTGCGACCCGAAATAATCCAGGCCGAAGGGGAGGAACTGGGCGAGGCGATAGTTCATTTGCTGGCGTTGGTGATTAACAAATTCCTTAACCACAACTGTAACGAGACACGCTGGGAAAATACGCGCGCGGTTGTTAAAGGTAAGATGGATAGGCACGACTATGCCTTTAAGGTTACATTTGCGGAATTGGCCCCGTGCAATGCAGGCGCTGGTTTAGATTGGGCCATTGATAACGTATTGGAGGCATACGAACAACTTGCAAAACTGCCTCGCGCGCCGGAGGCAAAACCCGCCGAGATCACCTTGGGCTCCTCGACCAACCTTCCCCACATAGCTGACAAATCTGTTACCGCGGTAGTCGTCGATCCTCCTTACGACGACAACGTACAGTACAGTGAACTTGCCGACTTTTTCTACGTTTGGCTCAAGAGGACGCAGGGGCACCGTAGGCCGGAGTGGTTCTCCACCTACCTGTGCGAACGTGATCAGGAAGCTGTTGTAAACGCAACGCGTTTCAAGAAGCCGGGAATGACAACCGGAAAAGCTAAGGAGGAATCGCGGCGGTTCTACAGGAAACTCATGACCGATACCTTCCGCGAGTGCCACCGAGTTCTACGCAACGACGGTGTTCTTACTGTAATGTTCACGCACAAAAAGCAAGAAGCATGGGAGGCTCTTTTCAGCGCGATTATCGAGGCGGGATTCACAATCACAGCAACTTGGCCGATTAAGACCGAAAGCGAACATTCCCTCCACCAAGCCAAGAAAAACGCTGCCCAAAGTACAGTGCTCCTCGTAGCGCGCAAACGGCCTGCAGATTCAGGAGTAGGATACTTCGATCTTGTCATGGAGCAAGAGATCGCAAACCGGGCCAGGGCGACTGCTGAACGTCTTCGGGCTGAGGGGCTGAACCCGGTCGACCAGTTGGTGGGATCTTTCGGCCCTGCAATGGAGGTTTACAGTCAGTATCAGGAAGTTCGAACTGACACGGGCGAGCCTGTAGGGGTGGACAAAGCGATCGATGTTGCGGCCGACGCTGTTAGCAGGTGGCGTATCGAACAGCTTGCCGAACGCGGCCTCGAAGGGGTGGAGCCGGAAGGCCGCTTCGCGCTTCTTTGCTGGGACGTTCTGGGAGCTGCGGAGTTCAGGTTCAATGAAGCAAAGCTTCTGGGCCATGCTGTGGGTATGGACGTTGACCAGCTTGTAGCAGCAGGGCTGGTCGTTAAGTCTGGCGACAAGATTCGTATTCTTTCTGCGCAGGAGAGGCGCCGAGACCGAGCACTTAGCCCGGATGAGATCGAAAAACTAGTTGCCGGCCCCTCGGGAAAGCGCGTTCGCAAGAAAGACGTACTCAAAGTGCACCCTAACGATCCTTATTTTCGCACTGCTCTTGATGCCTGCCACGCACTTGCCCTGCGTTACCTTGAGGCGGGAGGCGGAAAAGGCGGTGTTGGATCTGCCAAATCACTTGCAAGACAGCAAGGTTGGGGTGCGGACTCCCCGGTCGCAAGGCTCATGCATGCCCTTGTACGGGCGGCGCCTAGGGCTGTGCGCTTTGAGAAGCGGCTTGCGAGCGGGAAACTTGATCCCAAGGCCGCTTCAACAAAGTTTCCTGAGTTCCGAGCATGGTATACGCTTCTTAAGGAACTCTTTGAAATAGAGCCTCCCAAGTGGATTCGGGAAAAACTGGTTGTAGACGAGCTTCCCCTACCCGAACAGGGTGAGTTGCCTTTTGGGGAAGAAGAGCCGCAAGAATAGCTATGGAGGCTTCCAAAGACAGCCGACCAGCCGAAGGTCTAAAACCCGGGAACCTCCGAGCGCGTTCCTGGAAGCGCTTTATTCGAGGGCCGGACCCCATGCTCCTTGAGGATCTGTACATCCCGGCCCTCAGCGAATCGATTCGTTACGACCGCTGCTGCGCGTATTTCTCAAGCAGTGTGCTTGCCGCAGCAGCAAGAGGATTCGCCGGGCTTATCGGGAGATTGATTGCTCTGGGCGATAAGGCACCGAAGCCTGCGATCCGCCTTGTGGTAAACGAAGAGCTCCCGGCCGAAGACGTTCAAGCAATGATGGAGACCGGGGACACCGGGGAGCTTGAAAAGGCGCTTCTGAGGCGCTGGAAAAACCCAAAGAACCTTCTCCAGAAGCAGCGCCTGCAAATGCTCGCCTGGCTTGTGAAAGCCGGGCTTCTGGAAGTGCGAGTGGGGGTTATGCGCCAGGGGGGCGGTGTAGTACATGCGAAGTTCGGAATCATTTACGACGAAGCGGGCAACGCTCTGGTCTTTAGCGGCAGTGGGAACGAATCCGCGCAAGGCCTAATGGCCAATTACGAATGGCTTGAGGTTTCGAGCTCTTGGAAAGATCCCGAAAGGTACGAGGAATTGACTAATGAGTTTGAAGAACTGTGGAAAGATGAACACCCGGACGTACATACCGTAAGCCTACCCGAGGCACTGCGCCTGAAGCTCATCAGGCTTGCACCTAAAGAGCCTCCAATCGAAGAGCCAGCCAACGCAGAGCCGAGGCAGAAGGCTGCTATGATCTGGCAGTTCATTGCGGAGTCGCCTTATCTACCGCAGGGTGAACAAACCTGCGACGCAACGGCGCTTGTCGATCTCTGGCCGCACCAACTCCGGGTGGTTGAAGAAGTGGCCGCAGCTTGGCCCCAGGGCCGCCTTCTTTGTGATGAAGTAGGAATGGGAAAGACGATCGAAGCGATCCTTGTGCTTCGGCGATTGCTGGCCGGACGCGGGGTTCGCAGGGCTCTTCTTCTCGTTCCCAAGGGGCTTGTCAGGCAGTGGCAAGACGAGCTGCGCGAGAAGGGTGGGCTTGTCTTTCCAAGACTGGAAAGCACCACAAGGCTTATATGGCCGAACGGGGAAGCCCGCACTGTGCAAAGCATCAAGGAGGCACTCAAGGAGAACCTCCTGCTTATGAGCCGTGAGACCGCACGCACGGAGAATAACCTGCCCTTCCTCCTTCAAGCAGAACCGTGGGATCTTGTCCTGCTCGACGAAGCCCACGCCGCCCGGCGACGAAAACATGAGGAGGGCGAGTTCAACAGGGCAAACCTCCTGCTCCACATGTTGCGCCAACTCCAACTGAGGGGACAGGCAAAAGGTATATTGCTTCTGAGCGCTACTCCCATGCAGATTCACCCCTGGGAGCCCTGGGATCTTCTCACGGTACTGGGAGAAGGCGGAGCCTGGCTTGCCGAATTTGCAGCCGTTCGCAACTTTTACAAGGCGATAGACGAGGTCCGTCGGGGTCGGTGCCAGCGGGCCTATGCGAGACATGCAGCAACCTTGATCGCCTCTGATCCGGAATTTCTACCTCCACCAGGCGGAAACGGTACTGTAACAAACCTGGAGGAAATCGAGAGGCGTCTTAAGCTGGTTAAACCCAGTGAACGGTCTGAGATAGCCGATTGGCTCCGGCGCGGGTCCCCGCTTTCCCGACGGATGCACCGTAACACGCGACAAACTTTGCGCCAGTACCACGCATTAGGCCTTCTTGAGAAGCCACCGCCGAAGCGCAACGTCACGGACATCGAATTCGACTATGAGGACGAAGAGGAGCGTGCTGTATATAACGCAATCGGAAATTATATAAACAGCCGATTCAGAGAATTAGAAAAACAAAAGCGAGGGAAGGGGTTCGTCATGACGATTTACCGCAGGCGTGCCTCAAGTTCGCCTGCGGCACTCAGAAGGAGTCTTCAAAGGCGGCGGGAAGGCTTGCTCCGGGTAATCAACAACCACGCCGCAGATTTGATTCTAGATCCTGGAGACATACCGGAGGCTCTGGATCTTGACGATCTTCCCGATGAGGATCAAGGGCTTGAGATTTCTTCCGCATTGCCCAGCTCTCCCCAGGTGGCGAAAAAGGAACTTGAAGAGGTCAATGGGCTATTAAAGCGGCTTGAAGCCCTTGGGGCCACTGACAGCAAGCGGGATCGTTTCGTAGAGCTCCTCAGGGCTGTTACTGAAGATGGCCGCCCTGCGTTGGTTTTCACGGAATACGTAGACACCCTGGAATATCTTCGTGATCAGCTCCTACCGAGTTACGGAACCCGCCTTGGCTGTTATAGTGGCAAAGGGGGTGAAGTTTGGGATGGCTCTCAGTGGAAAGGGATAGCCAAAGAAGAAATAGCAAAACGGCTTCAAGACGGGGAGCTCGCCGTACTTATATGCACTGATGCTGCAAGCGAAGGCCTGAACCTCCAAGCAGCCGGCGCTTTGATCAACTACGATCTTCCGTGGAACCCCAGCCGAATCGAACAGCGCATAGGCCGAATCGATCGTATCGGCCAGAAATACCCAGAGGTCCATGTTGTTAACATGTTCCTCCGGAACAGTATAGACGAACGCGTGTACCGTGTTTTAAGATCCCGTTGCAAACTTTTCGAAAACTTTGTGGGAGTAATGCAGCCTGTACTGGCACGAGCGCGGGAAATCCTGCAGGGAAAACTGGATGAGGACAT
>CAZGYL010000406.1:0-5186 GCA_964529985.1 uncultured Planctomycetia bacterium
CCGGCGAGTTTCGCGGCCTTGGAATCACGCATGATCGCTTCCACTGCGTACTGGCTCCCCGGGCCGTGGCAGGCCTCACAGGTGACGCCTTCCGAAACATCGAAAGTTTCAGCGAACCCACCGGCTGGATCGACAAATCCTGTTGCATGGCACTTCAGGCACAACTTGACATGCTGGGGGCTTTTCTTCGTGTCCTTACGCTTGACTATCCTGCACGCCTTCGGTGTGGCAAGCACGGCGAAAGCCTTTGCGTGGGGACTTTTCCTCCAGAGGCTGTACTGGTAGCCCATCGCGTGCCCGCGATGGCAGCGGGCGCAAACCAGAGACCCCACATAGCGCGGCCGTTTCTTATCCACCGGTTCGGGCAGAGTCGGAGGACTGCCGTAACTTGAGTTGCCGGGAATGGGGTGGGCGATCTCTTTCCATGCTTTATCAATATCGAGTTTCGGCAGATTGTGAACCGCCACATGGGATCCCTTAACTTGGTGGCAGTTCATGCAGTCTTCTCTGGTAGGCATTTGAAGGCCCGCTTCTCGTGCGGCCTTCGCATCGCGCATTGTGTCTTCGTCCATGTACTCGCTGCCGGGCCCATGGCACTTTTCGCACTGGACCCCGTCCTCGACGTGAAAAGTTTCGTCCTTTTCCCACGATTCGGCATGAGCCCCTGTTGCGTGGCACCCGAGACAGACAGGCGAGTCTTGGGGCTCTTCCGGCACCCCGCTTAACTCTGCAATCTTCTTGGCTTCCGGCTTGGCCAAGACGGCATAAGCCGATGCGTGCTTGGAGAGCAGCCATTTGCTGAACTGGTATCCCATGCCCGGGCCGCGGTGGCATTGCGCGCACACACGGCTCCCGACGTAAACGGGTTGCTTCTCCGGCCCGCTGTAAGCACCGGAAGCCTTTGAGACTCCGAGTACCGCGATCCCTATAAGAACTGCCGGTACGCTCTTGTAGATCGAATTGTACTTCATGGTTTTTCCGCCGAGACTATGCCGACACCCTTGACAACGGTTACGATTCGGTCCGCCTTTACATCGGCGAGGCGGGTTACACCGCCTCGCGGCCATTTGATTTCAAGCAACTCGACAGTATCGTTTTGCCCCAGTCCGAAATGGACCCTCCAGTCCACCTGCGACAAATAGCCGCGGACCGGAATGACGTCTTCGATCTGCGTAAGTCCGCCTGCCTTCACCGTAACCCGGGCGCCGATCGCTTGCCTCTTGCCGTCTTCCAGATAAGCTGCGACCGAGACCCAATGGTTACGGTTTCCTCCGTCGTTGCGCAGCAGACGCGGGCGGTCATTGAGGTTTACAACTATAAGATCAAGATCCCCGTCGTTGTCATAGTCGGCGTAAGCTGCTCCCCGCCCCACGTACTTACGCCTGAAATACGGGCCCGAGCGGTCTGCAACATCCTCGAATTTGCCCTTCCCCGTGTTTCTCATAAGGACGTCTTCCTCAGGGTATTCGTGGTGGGCGTTCCCGTTCGCGACGAATACGTCAACCCAGCCGTCGTTATCATAGTCGAAGACAAGCCCACCCCAACCCGTGTACTGGCCGCACACAAGAGCCAGTCCGGTGGGGGCGGTCACATCGATGAAGTACCCGCCGCGATTCAGAAGCAGGCAGCCGTAACCCATATCCGGAATGTAGATGTCGAGCCTTCCGTCCCGATCGATGTCGCCTACGGCGGGTCCCATGGACGAAACCCCTTGGCCGCCTTCGCCGAACGCGAGGCCGAGCTCCAGACCTTCTTCTTTGAAAGCGCCGTTTCCGAGATTCCTGAAAAAATAGTTCTGCATTGCATCGTTCGGCACGTAGATGTCCAGAAGACCGTCATTGTCCAGGTCGGCTACGGTCGCGCTCATAGCCCTTCCGTTCGGACGGTACAGTCCGGCCTGCTTTGTTACATCGGTGAAAGTGCCGTCGCCGTTGTTTCTGTAAAGCGCGTCGGGCTGACCGCTGTAGCTCAAAGGACCGGGGTAGCCTTTGGCGGCATAAAAAGACCGGAATTTTCCTGCGTCGTACTGCAGGTAATTTGCGACATAGACATCAAGATCGCCGTCTCCGTCGTAATCGAACCAAGGCGCGCAAAGGCTCCAGCGCGGCTCCCTCAACCCGGCTTCTTCGGTCACAGCGGTGAAAGTGCCGTCGCCGTTGTTTCTGTAGAGAACGTTGGGGCCGTAGTTGCAGACGTAAAGGTCGAGATCACCGTCCCCGTCGTAGTCCGCCGCCGAGGCGGAAAAACCAAACCCTTTGTCACCTACTCCGGCCTGCTTTGTCACATCGGTGAAAGTGCCGTCGCCGTTGTTTTTGTAAAGCGCGTTTGTAAGTTTGCCCCGCAATCTGCGCCCTCTGTTGTCATTGACTTCGCGATTCCAGCTGCCGCATACAAGATACAAGTCAAGGTCGCCGTCACCATCATAGTCGAACCAGGTGGCACCGGCTCCTGTTCCCTCGACGATGTTGGAAAGGTCAAAGTCTCCGTAGCTGTGCTTAAAGGTGATTCCGGCCTGCTCGGTGACATCCACAAAAACCGGAAGACTCGAAGGGCCGGGATCGGTTCCCGCCTGCAGTGTGGCGGCCGACGCTGCGGCGCACAGCAAGACTCCCAGAGAGGTCGCGTATTTGCTTCTCACGGCTTTCCTCCGCCGAGGGCCGCAGGAGCGGGTTTTTCCTGAACCGACCACGCGGCCCCGAGGTCTATCCATTCGACAAAGGTACGTTTTTCTTCAGGTCTCAGTAAGTTGCAGCCGGCCTCCGGCATGGGCGCCACCCGTCCGGCCGGAGCGTCGCCGTCCCACGGCCGCGAGGTGTTCCGGCCGAACAGATGCCATATGAGGGGACTTGTGCGTGCTCGCCCGGGGTGAACGTATTTGCCGATCCCACCGTCCGCCCCCGGTGCAAGAAGCGCCCGGTATGCCTGATTAAGCGGCCTCCTGGAAGCCGAAGGAGGTTCCGCAAGAAGCGGCGGAGCACCTTCAGGACCGTGGCACTTCAGGCAGACGCGTTCAACAAGCGGCATAATCTGGTGTTTGAAATCTACGGTACGCCGTCTCGAGGGAGGCAAAGTAAGAGGAATCGCAGGCTTTGTGACCGCTCTTACAAGTACGTTTTCAGGAGTAAGTTCGCCGTCTTCATGACAGCCTATACAACCCCTGTTTTCATGGTTGCGTGTCCATATCCAAGTGCACGATCGCAGAGCCATACCGGCGGAGTCCAGAACCTGAAGCGAAAGAGGCGTATTGGCAGGAACTTCCAGGTGAAAAGAACCGTCTTCCTCGACCTCTATTTCACCCAGAATCCGCCGGACCGCTAAAGGCGGGGACGCTTCCGGCCCGCTCTCCCCACATGCAGCTTCAGGTACTCCTTCCAAAACACGCAGTCTTTTTACGATGCCTTTCGGAAACCATGAACGATCGGCCAAGTCGGTTATATAGACGTTCAAGCAATAGAGTTTCGCGTTTGGATCGCGCGGCGTCACCACACTTGATCTGCCGTCCGGTTCCGGCCGCGGCACAAGAGGTTGAGCTTGCAGGTCGTGGTATCGGGGATCGTCGAAGATAGTCTCCCACCTGCCGCTTTGGGGATTGAACCGGACGATTGCATGCGACTCTGATCCGCCGGGTTTACGCCTTGAGACCAAGACCGTTCCGTCGGGAAGAGCGGCTGGAAAAGCGAAAAGGCCCTGCGACTCTGTTGTAAGCGGACGGTAGGTTTTGAGCGGCCGCCTTACCTTTACGCAACCCAGAGTACCCGAGCCGTCCCACCTCAGAACCTCACTCTCAACGAAAACCAGAAGACCTCGCGCTGTAACGCAAGGCATTTGTTTAAAGGGCTTACCGCGCTCTTCCGCATAAAGCGCATAGTCGGTGCCGTCGATGTTAATGCCGCATATGACACAGGAAGGACTGAAGGCTCGTTCGACTGCGGGAGGCATCCAAGTGGCGAAGATCTCCCGGCCGTCTTCCATGATAATGGGATCGAAATCAGCAGCGATCGTGTACGTAAGACGCTGGATATCACTGCCGTCAAGACGACAGGAGTACAGGTGGTAAGCGCTTCCG
The DNA here is from genome assembly GCA_964529985.1 of uncultured Planctomycetia bacterium. Classification (GTDB taxonomy): domain Bacteria; phylum Planctomycetota; class UBA8108; order UBA8890; family UBA8898; genus CAZGYL01. The sequence continues at coordinate 4,067 of CAZGYL010000406.1, forward strand.
GTCGAGTACTCACTCAGTACGCCTGCAGCGTTGCTCACAAACGTGATCTGATACCAGGGTTCAGCCGCGTCGATCGTAAACAGGAGAGGTTGGTATGCCGGAGAGCGGCAATCCCCGCTCAGTCCCACAACACGCCTCAATCCGGTTCCATCTGCCTTGATTTCGTAGATAGACCAGGGCGCTTCCGCTGAAGTCTTTCCTGCAAAAAGAATCCGCTTGCCGTCGAAAGACACCGAAGGGTCGCATATTGCGACCAATGAAGGGGCCAAACGGCGGGTGCTGCCGTCGGGGTAAACCACAACCAGGCGGGTCCCCTTTCCCCACTGCGCGCGGGGGAATGAGCCGGGCTGAGGGGCTGCTTTCTCAACTTCGCTTCCCACAGGAACTTGAGTGATGACGAAAGGGAGGCCGGGTCCCTCGGCCCCTGAGGCCCCTGTGCAGGCCAAGAGCACACTGGCGATCGCGTAACAAGTCATATTCTCAGACCTCGGGTACGTGCAAAGCGCTTGCGGATTAAAGGATAGGTGAAGCCGCCACCCCTCACCGGCGATTGACCTTCCTCAGCCCGCCTCGCTTGGTAAGACCCGCCGCCTGGGATCCGAATCCCAAAGGCAGCTTCTCAAGTCCGTTCCTCTCCACCCAATGTCGACAAGGGAAACCCGGTCCTTCTTGGACTTTTCCCTGCCGTCTCATCTATGTTCGCCTTTCTCTTAATGTAGTCAAGGGCTCTGCAGTGCAACCCCCCGAGCTTTTCCGAATAAACAGCCGGAAGCCGGGGAGGCTCCGCGCGAAGACCCAGCAGAAAACTTGCAGGAAGCGCTTACCGGAACTCCGTCTCTCAAACGAAATTAAGGTGAAGGGGGGGTGGGCCTTGTGGCTCAGGAGGCATTGCAGCGCCCTTTTTCAGGGAGTCGAGGAATTCATTCACCTTATGCTGGAGGCACAGGCAGCCGCACATTGTACGGGCATCGAATTCATCGGAGGCCAAATACCCCATGACCTCAGCGTAACGGTCGCTTTCCCAAATACTTCTGAATGACTGCTCGCCGATATTCCCCAAGTGGTACCTGCTGTAAACCCGATTGAAAAACATTCCGCAAGGGGCGACCAGTCCGGATCC
>CAZGYL010000407.1:0-5179 GCA_964529985.1 uncultured Planctomycetia bacterium
AGATACCAGCCGCAGGACCGGGACTTCAAGAACGCGAGTTTACAGAACGCTTACCTGAAGGCGAAAGAACGGGCGGTTTCAGTGGATAGAGTGAAGGACGGATTCCTGGAAGTTATGGGGCGGTGAGGGGGGGGCCGGCTCCTTTCCGGAAGCTAAAGAATCCTACGCTCGCCGATAACGGACACCGGTTTTCGCCAAGTGGTGAGCAGGTTTATTCCGAAATTCCAGGGAATTGCTACCGCTATTCCCAGGAAAACCGCGATCCGGTCATCAAGGCCGAGAAAGCGGCTGTGTCTGTGTGCTCTCAGACCACCGCGCCTCTTACGAATCCCTTCAACACAATCGGGAACTGTGAGCGCTTTCTCAACCTGAAACCCGCATATAGTCTCCCATAACGGCAACTACGCATACTCCAGACCGTAAGACAGGTTGAGGATTCCTATCGGTTCTTGAGGGTCGATCGCAACCGGCCTTGATGGGATTGCCTCCTTGAAGTCATAATGCGATAAGAAAAGGAGTTCGCTCTCAGCCGATGCGTTCGCTTCTCATGTTTAAATACAGGTGACCGATGGAATCCGAATCACATCCACCACGGTTCTTTCCGCCCGTATCGCGCCGTATCTCAAAGCTGAGCAAAAGGAGCTCGACCGGAACCGGCTGAATGCGGCGGCGGACGTGCTCAGTGCCGGACGTTTCCTTACCGAAAACGCGCTGCGGGAGCAGGAGCTGGAGGAGGAAAGGCGCCGGGAAAGAGAAGACCTCAAAACCCGGCCAGAAAGTGTGATTTTCACCTATGCCTGCAGGCTTATGAAAGGCCGCTTGAGGTGGCTCAGGGAGACATGCTTAAACCGTATCAGGGGAGGGCTTCGTAGTCTCCGGCGTCTCGGGCGAAAGAATCGCCGGATACTCGAAAGCCTCTCTTTAGAGATTTCCGCCTTGTCTGGATTTGCCGAAGATGTGAAAAAGCACATGGTGGAGATCATCGCAAGCGAGCTGGAAAACCTCTCAAATCCTGAACCTCCATGACCCGGAAGTCGGTTTCCCGCCTCGGTGGAACCGTCCCCCACTCATACTGTGCCCCTCGTCAGGATCGGGAGGGCCCGGTGCCCGCGTTTTCCGGGAAAAAGCCTCTCCCCGGCTGAGTAAGACGGCTGATTTGGAGCAAGGGGCGCCCCAAGACGGAAAAATTTGTTGACCGGCCCCCGGGATGGCTATAAGATCCACATTGTTAGTTTTGACTGACTCGGCGGGACGAACTGTTACCTCTTTTGTCCCATTTCTTCTCAGTTTTTCGTCCCAGGTAAAGCTAAGAGGCCTGAAACTCCGAGGTTGATTTGACCCTGGGCCCCGAGCACCATGGAAAACGTAGCTGGTGACACGGAGGTCGGTTGTGTGGACTGCTTCCAAGCCGATTTACAGAAAGATCGGGACAGAACCGGGAGGAGTTGAAATGTTTGGCCAAAAGAGGAAGTTAATTCGATTATTTGTTGTGTTGAGTCCCTCGCTAGTATTTGCTGATGTTTCCCTTGAAAATGGCCCCTATCTACAGCGACTGGATCACGATTCAGTGACCATTTGTGTGGAGTTAGAGCTTACTGGTGGATCACAGGTTCCCGAATCTTACGAGGTCCAATATTCTCTCGACGGCGAAAATTGGATATCACAGACTAGCTATACCACGGCCGACCCAGGTGGTGTCTATGAGGTTGTGCGTTCAGACCTTCCTGCCTCTGGCCAAGGCCCGCTGTCGGCTAACACGGTATATTTCTATCAAATAGTATGGGGAGGCGAAGTTCGAGCAGGCCCATACAAATTCAGAACGTTCGTTAAAAAACACTGGTCAGCTGGCCTGGAGACTAGCGCTTTCTATTTACTTGCTCTAGGCGATAATCGTTGGGGCGGAGCCACTAAGAGCCAGTTCCATAACATTATAGATAACCTTATGGATGCGGAATTCGGAGCGGATCCGAACCGGGACTTTGTAGGTCAGTCACGGCCACGTTTCCTACTCCACGGCGGCGACTACGTAGACGAAGATATTTTCGGTTCATATACTACGGGCACAGGCTGGCATGGCCGTTTTTTCCAGGGCTTTGCCGGACCTGGTCGCCGGCTAATGCAAAATGTATGCTTATTCCCGAGTCAAGGCAATCATGAAAAAGGGAACAGTTCTTGTCGCTACTATCAATTCTTTTTTCCTCCCGAAAATACGGATGCGACTTGTTACTACTACTCATTTGACTACAATATTGTCCGCGTCATCTGTTTGAACGACCATTATAAGAGTTATGTTAATAGTTACCGAAGTGCTCAAAACACTTGGCTGCAGGGGCAACTCGAATCTGTAAACAACCGGTGGTGTATAGTCTTTTTTCACGTTCCCTACTATGATAGAGGGGGACACAAAGGGTGTAATGACGGCTCGTCAGATAACATAACCAGTGTTGCTTATAGTGACTGGCACAGTTTGCTTAATGACGGAGCCTGTAGCGGTCACTCTAATATTGACCGAGCACACCTGATTATTACTTCCCATAGCCACAACTTCCAACATCATAAACTCACCGGTGCCGGAACAACCGATCCGCCTATATATGTAGTCTCAGGCGGGGCGGGCGCAAATCTTCATGATTATTATTCCGAGGCTAGTTGCTGTAACACCGCTGATTACGGAATGGTGTTTCCAGAGTACGGCAATGACGAACAAGAAGCCCTGGCGAAGACTTATCATTACCTCCTAATTGAAATCGATGGTGATACCCTTACCGTTACAGCGAAAGAAATGAAAACCACCGCCGGCGGTGGCGTCGCTACTATGCACACTTTGCAAGTAACTCATCCGGATCAGTACTTCCAAAGGGGTGACGCCAACGACGATGATACTTTAAATGTTTCTGATGTCGTCACTATCGCTCATTGGCAAGGTGGAGACGCCACCAAGACCCCAAACTCTTTTGATTCGGCTGATGTTAATGATGATGGCGCTAATAATCTAGCAGATGCCATTTATCTGGCTGAGTACCTTTTCCAGGGCGGGGAGGCTCCTCCGGAACCCCTTAACCATTGTGGAACAGATCCGACTTCCGATAGTCTGAGAAGTTGGTTCTATGAGTCTTGTGACTGCCCTGAGTGAGCCAATAAAGGATAGAAAGGAGACTAGCATGTTTAAGGCTATGATTGTTACAATGGCAGTAACCGGTGGCTTGACTGTCGCAAGAGAACTCTATGTTCCAAACGACTTTGCCACGATTCAAGAAGCTCTCAACGCGGCCCAACACGGGGATACCGTAGTGGTCCGGCGTGGTGTTTATCTGGAAAACATTAATTTCCATGGTAAGGCAGTGCACTTAGTAAGTGAGTCCGGTCCAGACGACACAATTATTGACGGCTCAAATGCTGGTGATCAGGATCGCTGCGGTAGCGTAGTTTCATTTGTAACCGATGAAGGCCCTAACTCTGCTATCGAAGGCTTCACCCTGCGTGGAGGCATCGGCTGGCTCGGCCCGCTGGACCTGAATCGTTACGGGGGTGGCGTGATGATTTTTCGCTCCAGTCCGAAGGTGATTAACTGTATCATAACGGACAATTCGGCAACGAGCGGAGGAGGTGTGATGATTTGGCAGGGAGGAGCAGCCCCTGAAGTGACGGGGTGTACGATTACCCGGAATACGTCGACTTCCGATGGTGGTGGACTATCGGTTTTTTTGGCTGGCCCGGCCAAAATTATGAATAACGCTATCAAGGAAAATGCGACTCGCTGGTTCGGTGGAGGGATTTGTTCATTTCTTTCTGAAACCATCATTTTCGGAAACGTAATTACTCACAATACTTGCGACCACTGTGGCGGAGGCGTTTTGGCTTTGATTATGCCAGGTTCCTGTCAAGATAAGCTGGTCAATAATACGATTTGTTTCAATTATGCTGCCCGGGATGGTGGTGGTCTCGATGGTGGTGGCCGCGGCTTTGGTCAGACTATGGCTGTAGTTAACAATATATTCTACCGAAATGTGGCGGGCGGTTCAGGGAATGATACTACGTGTTCTCCAGATTTGATGTATAACAACCTGATAAGTAATGGGACCAACGCCGGTGTTAACGGCAATATCGATGGCGATCCTTTATTTGTTAATGCCACTAGAGGAGACTTCCGACTCCGGCCTGGATCTCCTTGTGTTGATGCTGGTACACCGGTATCCCTACCAGCAACGACAGAACTTTTTGGCAACCTGCGGGTGGTCGACGGAAATGATGATGGAGCTGCATATATTGATATTGGCGCTGCCGAATACGTCCCGGTGCCGGGGCCAAAGTTCATCCGTGGTGATGTTAACGACGACGGAACGCTGGACATTGCCGATTCCGTTACTTGCCTGGACGGAATTTTCGGCGATGGCCAATTCGCATGTGAAGATGCCGCTGATGCCAATGATGACGGGACACTGAATGTCGCCGACCCGGTCTATATCTTGGAGGTGCTCTTTGGCGAATCCAGTGGCGGGTACCTAATGTGTGAGCCTGACCTAACCGATGACGGACTAGGATGTGACTCGTACACTACCTGTCCCTAGCCACTGAAGCTCGGGCCTAGGCCACATTGTTCTTTTGTAAAGAGAACCTTAATCTTGGAGATCCCCCCTCACGAACGACAATCCACCGTGCGTGATCCGGCTATCCCTCGGCAAGTTACTTCCCAGCAGAGCCCGTATCCGTTTCACCGGACACTTTCAGTATTGTCGCTCCCAGAGGGCATGTCAAGCTTTTTTGCGATCCACCTCCTTTTCTCCCAACCGCTGGGCACCGGAACACCCCTACCTTTGTGACGGCTCTACGAATGGCAGGTTACCCCAACGCCTGATACTGGGGAATATCTTCCGTCAGGAAACCGCATTTTACGCAGGGTTACAGAAAAAGCCATAAAATCCACCGCCACAAATGACGCAAGGGTAATGTACATCAATTTGTAAGTTGGGTCAAGAAAAAAATGCAACTCTAACTCCGCATTTTCTACGGGCTTACCCATTAAAAGATTTTACTCGTTGTCTTCTCTATCAGATCCATCCCTGACACGCTTTCGCAAAAACTTGCCTCATCTGTTAAGATGTTTCACCACCAAGGCAGCTAAGAAACTCAAGTTGACTGGGTTTTTAAGCTGCCACAAGTAACCTCCGTAGCTCCTTTA
>CAZGYL010000408.1:0-5163 GCA_964529985.1 uncultured Planctomycetia bacterium
GACGGGCAGGCGGGGAAGCCCGGAGCGCAACCGCTGAGACCAAAAGCAAAGCCGCCGTCAGGGCTCTCCTTCTCGGCGTTCTTTCAGAACACATCTTTAACAAACCTCCATTAAGTTTGAGACTTCCATTGAGTTTGAAAACCTATCTCGAAAAGCCTATCCTGCAGCAGGCGCCACGCTTTCCTCCGGGGCATGGTAGCTCCGCCCGAGGCCGCTCGGCAAGACCGGCCGCCGGGGGAGGCCGCCTCAAAACCGCAATTCTTTCAGATCACCGGGAGTATTGATATTAATGAACGACTCGCCTTCGGGATCTGCACCTCGTGTTCCGTCCTCGCTTAGGACTTGAAACTCAGGCAGTTCGAAGGCACTGCGCGGTGCAACCGAACCGCGGTCAAGCAGGGACTTCAATTTCCCGAGCGCAGCTTTGCGATAAAGGGCGGGAAAGGACTGAATGAATTCCCCGTAAGTGCAACATACACCCAAACTGCACGGGGCAAGGGAGTCTTTGAGGAAAACAAGAAGCTCAGGCCGCACAAAGGGCATGTCGCAGCACAAAATAAAGACCACGGTTCCCTGTGCTGCTTCAAGCCCGGCAACAACACCTCGGAGAGGGCCGGGGGGTAAATCGGGCCGGTCGCGTGCGATTCGATCCACAGGCCACTTCGGAACCCTCTGCCCCTCCCGCACCACCGCAATGATTTCGCTTACCTCGGATCTGATCCTCTCAACCACATGATCTATAAGGCGCTTGCCCAAGAACCGCGCCTCTGCTTTCGGAGAGCCGAAACGCCGGGACAAACCACCGCAAAGCACACATGCGGCGGGCTTCATCTTCTCGGTGCAATCCATGCGTCCTCAGGCCGCCCGGCCCATCAGAGTACTTACAAGGTTGCGGTACTCCAAAAGCTGCAATCGCGCGAGTTCATGGAACTGCCTGACCCTTCTGAGGCGCACCGTGTAGCGACTCTTGCGCCTCAGGGCTCTATCTATGTGCCACCAAATCTTTCCGCTTTGGAAAGAACGCATTTTGAAGAAGTCATCCTTAAAGCCAAGGCGATTCAGGTGGAAGGTTATTTTCACGGTCCTCAGGCCTTCGGGGTCTTCAAAAACCTCAGGGCGGTAAGCCCGCAGGTAAGCTTCCAAAAGAAGCAGGTCCTGCCGGGCTTTATCTGCGAAACCGCGGTAGAAAGGCTGGTCGCAGCACCCTTCAGCCTCGACATCAGAACAAAGGTCGTAATCAAGCGATCCGTCGCAGTACTCGGGATCGAAAAACATCCTCAGGTGGGTCGCAAGCACATAAGTCCCGAAAAACATGCGGTCGACCATGGTGGTCCACTCTTCGGGGGTTTTCCCGAAAACCCGGCTGAGAACCCGCTCCCGCCACTTTCGCACCGGTTCCTCCGCGCCCAAACGCCGCACCTCCTGATCTTCCTCCGCACCGGGCCAAAGAAGCGTCTGAGCGTTGAAAATCGTTGTACCGTAAAGTGCGTTGAGATACTCAACCGCGGTGGCGACCTCAAGGGCAAGAGCGCGCACTGCGATCAGAAACCACAGGCGCTGGCTGAAGCGGATCCAAAGCTCGGCAAGCTGTAACCTCAAAGGAAGGCGAATCAGGTTCTTTACGGTACAGAGCACCGGATCCCCGCCGTATTGCTCAATGAGCTTGGTGTCGCTGCGATCAAAAAAAGCCCCGTCACACCAGTCCTCAAAAGCTGAGAAATCCACCCCGGTCTCGGCTCGCTCTTCCGTCTGAGTCTTGTAGGAATGCAACGTATACCTGCCTTCGAGTAAGAAGGCTTCGCGTGTTTTGGGTAATCCGCTTGAGACGGGGCTGAGAGCAAGTATTGCCTCAGCAAGCTCTGACGTATCCGGTTCTCCGAGTTGCCTGCGCAGCTCAGGAGGAAGACCTGCGAGGTGCGCTTGTAGGATTTGTTTTTGCTGCGTGAGCCTGACCGCCTCAGCCTCCCGCTCTTCGGGGCTGTAGAAGAGCTCCGCCTCGTAGCGGTAAACGCGGTCCCACAGTGAAACCAAGTAGTGCGCCGCCCGTTTCTTACGGTAGTCCTCCATAAGGTTCAAATCCGCAGCCTGGGCTACCGTCTGAAGCCGGGCGCTTATCACGGTAGGCACGAAACGGAGGAGCAACCCCAAGAGGCATGCGCCGGAACCAACCACAATGGGAAAACCTATCGCCTGCTGTTTGGTGAGCCCGGGAAGGCCGAGCTGGTGGGAAATGAAACCCACTACACTGAAAGCAAGGGCTATTAATCCATATCTGAGGCTCCGGCGGTAAAGCAATGTGCCGACCCGCGCGAGGATGTCACGCAGGTTGATAAGCCTTCCCGCATCGCGGATCGCACTCAGTCTCCGGACGTCCTTCTTCATGCAGATTCGTGCCTTCTTCCGCCTTACACCCCGGAAAAAGCGCAGCAGGCGCTCCTCAACTACAAGCTTACACGAGGCACTGCAGCCTTAAAAGGGCAGGGCCTTCGGAAGGGTGAATCGACACGAAGCTCAGGCGGCGCTGAAGTTCTCAGGGCACAACATCCAGGAAGGCTTCTGCACGTGCAGTGTTTCCGGCTGAATCGATCACCAAGACCGAGACACTCACCCGGCCGGGCTCCTGCGGGGTAAAGACGACCTGAGGCCCCACCGCGTCGGCTCTGAAAGGCTCCTGCGGCGTCAGGGTGAAGTCTCCATCGTCTGGAGAAAGATCCCACGCGAAAAACACGATTCCCCGGTTATCGGTCGATCGGCTTGCATCCGCAACGACGCTCTGACCCACGTGGGCCTGCTGTGGGACCAGCGAAACTTGCGCGCGCGGAGGTTCCCCGTCCGGCGCTTCTCCGAAAGGATCGTAAGCCCAGTTCAAAGCTGCACAAGCATCGATATCAGCTCCCCGCTCTGAGAAAAAAGGAGCTGAAGCGCTGTCTTTTAGCAGGCCGCCGCCGTCAACGATCCGCACGTAGCGTATCCACTTAAGGCCCAGCGAAGCAAGGTCAAAACGGTCGCCTCCGGCTGCAAGATCATTTGCTCGAATCGGTGGATAAAGAGGATCTTCGGGGTCAAACCGTGCAAGCACAGGTTCGACTCCGGCAAGTCCGCTGTACCTCCGTGGATCATTGACGCCGTACGATTCGTTTACCGCCCAAGGAAAGGTGTACCAAGTCAGACCGTCCTGCGACACCTGGACCAAAGCGGCTTCACAAAACCTCCCCCCGCCTGCAACCTGGAAAGCATTCTCAAAAACAACTATATCCGGTCCGGGGCCGTCTACGACAAGTTTCCCTGAAAATCCAAGCGTAAGCGTTCCACCAGGCCCGGGATCGGAAGCTCCGCTCGGTCCGGTTCGATCGCCCAAGCTGACCACATGGGTCGACCCGCGGTCGAGGCCTCCTCCACGCGGCGGGCCCAAAACCAAAACAGGATTCATGTAGGATCCGGGCCGACCCTTTACTTCGTAGCCCAGAAGCGTATCTGCATAAACAGGCTTGCTCGGGCCGGCCGCCTGCTTAAGCAAATCCAAGCGTGCCTTGTGCCATGGAAGCGACTGCGGGCTTAGGGGCTCTCCGGAAGCTGAAAGATCCACCTTCGACACCACACCGGCGCACCGGCTCTCAACAACGATCGTTCCGTCCGTAAGCTCATAGATACCGGTTACGCCGAAACCTTCGGGCCCTGCAGGCGGCAGGGCTGCAACCTCGCCCCATTCGGTCGATCCGATCCCGCTCAAACGCACGGTGTAGACAACCGGACGGTGTGCATCGCCCGCCAAAGCAAGCGACTCGAAACGTGAAAACCATAAGGCCCCCGCCCGCGCGCCGTCCGGAAGAGCAACCTCATGAGAATCCGAAGCGAGCAACCGCTCTCCCGCTTGAACGAAAGGCGGATCGTACACCCTGAAACCACCGCGTTTTAAACCCGCCCAAAGCCTTCCCCATGGGTCTACGGCAAGGCTTTGAGCTTCTATTTCCACTTCGCCCGGAGTTCCGAAAACGAAACGCGAGTTTTCTAAAGCAGAAAAAGCATAAATCTTTTCTCCTGAAACGGCAAAAACGTACCGCCCTCCGGCACAGAGAGCTTCGAGAGGTCCGGGAAGATCAAATCCCGTTTTTACTTCTCCAGTGGAAAGATCACAGGCGAAAAGCTCATCTCCCGATGCCGCGTAAATCCGATTTCCCGCCCAAAGCGCCGCGGCTTCAACCGGCTTTGGAAGTGTGAAGTGCGCGCCGTCTGAGATGCGTACGATTTCCGGCTCTCCGGGCAAAAACCCGTACAAGCCAGAAGGAGGGCCGAAAACCTCAAAGTGGCTGTCGACGCTTATCAGACAACCGGCGCGGGCTCCCATGTACGAAGCTTCAACAAACGCCTGGCCGCGTCCTATCGCTTTGCATGTTCCGTCAGGTGAAACCGAAACGACTCCCCCGTCTTTTGTCTCCCAAGAAGGAGCGATCTTTTCGCCTTCAAAGAAAGCCTCAAGCTGAACCGATTCCCCCCGCCGCAGGAAACTCTCTCGGGGCTTAACAGTCAAAACTTCCTCGCCGCTCGATTCGGTTACCATAACAAGAACGGTATCCCGGGCCTCGTTTCCGGCTGCATCGCGCACTGTCAAAGTCACCGTGAAAGCGCCCGGCTGGTCAAAAGCATGGAACACAACAGGCCCGAGTGCATCTACACCCACGCCGTCCCGCGCATCAAAGTCCCAAATGTACGATACCACAGCGTTGTCATCGGTGCTTCCGGTCCCGTCAAACCGAACGAACACCCCCTCGGCGATTTTGCGGTCGGGTCCGGCCTCAGCACGCGGAGGCAACCAATCATACTCCCCCTCAAGCGGAGGCAAGATGCCCGAAGTGCTGCGCAGGTAAGTCATAAGCTCAGAAGGCGGCGACAGCCCGCCTGCATTCGCTTCCCAAGCGGCGAGCTCTTGGAGTGTGTCGGCCAAAAGACCGCAAAGAGTGTCTGCGGGCAGCGGGTTCCCGCCGATAAAAATGGGAGCGCCTTGCGCTTTACCGTCGAACCTGCCGTCGGCGCCGTCCCGGGCCAGAGCGCGGAAAAACGCTCCTGGGTCCCCTGGTGCGTAGCGCGAAGCAAGCACGCTGAGGCCGGCCATCAACAAACCTGCTCCGGCATCGCCTTCGCGCTGAGGTGTAAGGGGATCGTCGG
>CAZGYL010000409.1:0-5154 GCA_964529985.1 uncultured Planctomycetia bacterium
TCCCGAATCCTCCGCCCAAAGTACCGGGGAAGGGATTGAGGCGGTCAAGCTCTTCTTTGGCGCCCTCTGCAGTAGCTTCCCACCTTTGTATCGCAGAGGCAAATGACTGTATCTCCGACCCGGGCTCTGAAAGCGCTTTCTTAAGGGCTTTGAGGTAAACCGTTCGGATTCTGCTTAACACATCCGCTGCGCATTGAAAATAAGCTATCCGTTCCTCCGGGGTAAGATCCTCGCGATTGAGGCGCGGCATGAATACCTGCCTGAAATTCTGGTCGTAAAGGCGCTGCATTTCACGCAGGTAGGCTTCGGCAAGCTCACGCGGCATGGGCACGGGCTTCTTAAGCCTCTGATCGCGGAACGCGCTTGCTTCCAACTTCGCTTTCCCGGTCTTCGCCACGTCAAGAGCGGTCATGATAAGGAAGGTCAAAAGCGGCAGGCTCACAGCCAATGCAGCACCCCAGATCAGGTCGCTCTGCTGCCTGCGACGTGCTCGAAAATCAGGCGGACGCCTTTGCGCCACGAGTCAGCCTCCAGCCGAATCACCGCCTCTTGAGCCCGAACCCTTTCATACTGATTATATCCTTTCGGCGCTGCACGATCTTGGTGAGAAACTCGTTGTAGCCGCCGTACTCGACAGGCAGCTCTTCAACACCAAGGCGCCGCTTGAGTTCTTCGACGATCCCCAAAACCTTCCTTTGAGCCTCACCGAGCTTCTTGAGCGCCGAGGTAAGCAGGCGGTCCGCTTGGTCGGAACTGCCCTTCTGGCTCAAGCGGCGGGCGAGCTTCTCCTCCTCAACCGCCTGCTGGTAGAGCTTCAGGGCGCTCTCGTACTCAGTGTTGTAGTCCGCGACCTGCGCCGGCTCTTCAGACTTTCCCGACACCAGATTCTTAACGATCAACCCGGCCAGTATAACGATTATCAGCGAGGGCACCCCAATAAAGGTCACCAGAATCCAGGTGGGCGTCGGCTGCTTTTTCGCTACAAAGGTGCTGCGGCCCGACCCTCTGCGCGGAGATCCGGCCGACCGTTGCCTCCGGTTGCGTTCGCTCACTTTTTCACCTCTTCGTTACGGGAGCTGCAGTCGATTATATCACTCCGCCTCTACCCCTACCAGGTGGCGTAGAAGGCCCGAAAACCGCTTGTGCAGGTAACCTTGCACCTTATGCCGCTGATTTGGTAAACTATCCGGTTGCCAAATCGCCAGAGGTGTACCATGGTCAAGGAACTTGTTGTCGATCCGTCCGTTGTCCGGCGCAGGTACGTTCTGAAACTGGGTGAGATCCCCATCAACCAGTACAACCGGAGCCTCAAAGAAGAGCTCCAGCGCGGGGAATGGCTCAATCCGCAAGCCGCGTTGAACATCTACCGCGATATGGTGCTCATCCGCGAGTTCGAGAGCATGCTCGACTCGATCAAGAAGCTCGGCAGCTACGAGGGGATCAGCTATGACCACAAGGGGCCCGCTCACCTTTCGATCGGGCAGGAAGCCGCAGCGGTAGGCGAGGCCCTGCTTCTTGAGGTGGAGGATCACATCTTCGGAAGCCACCGCAGCCACGGCGAAATCATCGCCAAGGGGCTTTCGGCGATCCGCAAGCTCAGCGAAGCCGATTGCGAGCGGATCATGGAGTCGTATCACGACGGCAAGGCGCTTAAGATCGTCACCTCCTACGAGCCTGCCGAAAGCACCTACGAGCGGGCCGTCGATTTCCTCCTTTACGGCCTGCTGGCCGAGATTTTCGGCCGTGAGGCCGGGTTTAACCGGGGAATGGGCGGCAGCATGCACGCCTTCTTCACCCCGTTCGGGATCTACCCCAACAACGCCATTGTCGGCGGGAGCGCCGACATTGCAACCGGTGCCGCGCTTTACAAACGAGTCCATGATGCGCCCGGCCTTGTAATCGCCAACATCGGGGATGCGTCAACCGGCTGCGGCCCGGTTTGGGAAGCCTTGAACTTCGCCGCCATGGGCCAACTCTATAACCTGTGGCCCGAGGAGCACCGCGGCGGACTCCCCATCATTTTCGCCTTTATGGACAACTTCTACGGCATGGGCGGCCAGACTCACGGCGAGACCATGGGCTTTGATGAGCTGTCCCGTATCGGTGCAGCGGTAAACCCCATGAACATGCACGCTGAGACCGTGGACGGGAACAACCCGCTGGCCGTAGCGGATGCCATTCACCGCAAGCGCCCGATCATCGAGGCCGGTAAAGGCCCGGTACTTCTTGACATTCTCACTTACCGCCAGAGCGGGCACTCGCCCAGCGATGCCAGTGCTTATCGAGTACGCGAAGAAATCGAAATGTGGCGGGAAGTCGATCCGCTCAAGGAGTATGCCCGGGCGTTGAAAGAAGCGGGTCTTGCCTCAGACAGCGACATTGAGGAAATGAACGCCTATGCAAAGGCGAAAGTCATAAAAGCCTGCAGGCTTGCTTCAGACCTTGAGATATCACCGCGGGTGCCTGCGGTCCGTAATCCCGAGGTCATAGCCCGCATGATGTTTTGGCACGGCCCGAGCAAGCCGCCCAAACCGTTACGTCCCGGTGACGTGCGCAAGCCGTTTGAGGAAAACAGCCGCATCAAAGCGATTGCAAGAAAACAGCGAAGCGGCATCGGGCCCGACGGCAAGGTTCTGCCGGAAACCCGAGCGGTATCCATAAGGGACGCGCTTTTTGAGGCCATTCTCTCTGAGTTCTACAGGGACGCCAGGCTGATCGCCTACGGCGAAGAAAACCGCGATTGGGACGGAGCTTTCGGTGTTTACAGGGGAATGACCGAAAGCCTGCCCTACCACCGCCTCTTCAACGCACCGATCTCCGAAGGCGCCATCATCGGTTCTGCGGTGGGCTACGCCCTTGAAGGCGGCAAAGCGCTTGTTGAGATCATGTACGCCGACTTCATCGGGCGTGCAGGTGATGAGCTCTTCAACCAGCTTCCGAAATGGCAGGCCATGTCGGGCGGAGATCTCCCGCTGCCTGTTGTCGTCCGCGTTTCAGTGGGCAACAAGTACGGCGCGCAGCACTCTCAGGATTGGTCTTCGCTTTGCGCCCATATTCCCGGCCTCAAGGTCATTTACCCCGCGACCCCTTATGATGCAAAAGGCCTCATGACTGCTGCACTTCGGGGCTCCGATCCCGTCGTGTGTTTCGAAAGCCAGAAGATTTACGGCGTAACGGAGATCTTCCACAAGGAAGGCGTACCACGCGAGCCTTACGAGATACCGATCGGGCTTCCGGAGGTGAAACGCGAGGGTAGTGATTTGACCATCCTCACCTTCGGCCCGGCTTTGTATTGCGCGGTGAAAGCAGCTGACATTCTCAAGGAAAAATTCGGCTTGTCCGCCGAGATAATAGACGCGCGCAGCCTCGTGCCGTTCGATTACGAACCGGTGCTTAAGTCCATAAAGAAGACCAACAGGCTCCTGCTTGTAACAGAAGCTTGCGAGCGGGGAAGTTTTATCAACACGATTGCAGCAAACGTCTCTCAACTTGGGTTCAACCACCTGGATGCTCCTGTAACGCTTGTCGGAGCGCGTAACTGGATCACACCGCCGGCCGAGCTCGAGCAGGCGTTCTTCCCGCAGCCTTCCTGGATCCTCGATGCGATCCACAACTACGTACTTCCGCTTGACGGCTACAGCCCCGAAACGGACCGTACGCCCGAAAAACTCCTGCAAGATTCAAAGGAAGGCGTGTAAGCGTCTCGAACACAGCCTCAACCCGGGCGAATCCGATATGTGGTATAATTTCCCGGGTAGGGGCGATAAGGATAGGCGATAGCGGGCTGCGGAGGCGCTGTGATTTTCTCGTCTTTTTTGCATGCAGGACTTGCAGGCGGGCTCCTTTTCTTGCAAGCTCTTGCCGCCTCTGCAGACACGCCTCAAGAGCATAACTTCAAAAACGGAAACTGCCCTCCTCTCAGAATTTATTTCGGTAAGCCCGATCTGAGCGCGCCTCCGCTTCGCGCGGTTCTTCCGGTTCTCCTCGATACGGGAGAAGACCAGGCCATAAGCGCTTTTCAGTTCTCGGTGGCGCACAGCTGCTCGCGTGTCGTTGTCAAAAAGGTCGTTGAAGGGCGGGCTGTTGAAGACATAGGCGGTGCGGACTTTTTCGTCTCCAAGGAGTTTTCAAACGGGGTCCATATCGGAGCGGTTCTTGATCTGCAGCCCGGCGGAAACCCTCCCCGCTTCCGTTTGCTGCCGGCCTGTACAAGCGGCCAGGAGATTGTACTCATCTTCTATGAATGCGGTTCGAGCACCGAGCGCCTGCGCTCTGCCTGCGTTCTTTATTTTGATGACACAATCGGCGATCCGCCCGTTCCGATGGCCGTCGCCCTGGGCGGGCGATCCGTGAAACCTGAGGCGGGTCCGCCGGCCGGTTTTACGCTCTGGTGCTATCCGGCTGTCCCTTTTGTGCGCGGTGACGTAAACCAAGACGGCAGGTGGACCATGTCTGATGCAATCGCGGTTGCGAGGGCTCTCTTCAAAGGAGGCGCAAAGTGGGACTTGGTGCGCGAGTGCCGTGACGCAGCCGATGTCAACGACGACGGCAGGCTTAACGCCGCTGATCCGGTTTACCTGCTCCAGTTCCTGTTTATCGGAGGGCCGCCGCCTCCACCTCCCCGCACATGCGGCATGGACCAGACGCCTTCAAACCTTCTGCCTTGCATTCGCAATGACTATTGCGAAGGCGTTAAATAGGTCCCTCATCCAAGAACCACTTTCCCGTTCCCACAATTCGCTGCGGCAAGCTATAGGGCTGCTCAAGTGCCTCGTCCAATAAATACGGGAGCGCCAGGCGCCCCGAGTCCGGTTTCGGCGAAAAGCCGAAACCGGAAGGTAGTCCCTCATCGAAAAACCACTTTCCGGTTCCTAAAATTGGCCTCGGTAAGCCATAGGGGCCCATAAGTGCCTCGTCCAATAAATACGGGAGCGGATGGCGGAGAGATTTTGGTGCGAGGCAAGGAGCCGCGACGCAGGCAACCCTATGGAGCCGGTTGTCGAGGAGCGGCGACGCAGTCCCCGATCAGCTGGGTCCGGCTTGCGCCCAGCTGATCGGGGATCGTAGACATCGTGCCAAAAGATCCCGCCAGGCGCCCCGAGTCCGGTTTCGGCGAAAAGCCGAAACCGGAAGGTAGTTATTGGACGAGGCACT
>CAZGYL010000410.1:0-1360 GCA_964529985.1 uncultured Planctomycetia bacterium
TGTCCCGGGCAACACAGTAACCGTGACCAAAACGGTGAAGGTGGATTATTACTTCATCCGAGGGGACGTGAACGGGGACAGGCGTGTCGATATAGGAGATGTCGTTGAGTTGGCTCGGTACCTGGAGTTCCGAACCGATGACAAGGTATGCCACGACGCCTTCGACACCAATGACGATGGGATAATTAACCCTAAGGACCTTACGTACCTTGCGAACTACCTCTTTATGCGCACTTATCCGATCAAACCACCACCTCCGCCGTTTCCGGAGCCCGGCGTTGATCCGACAATGGACGCACTGATACGCTGCGGGCCTTGGGAGTACCGCTGAAAGTATTTTGAGAAGTATTTCTGCGTAGCGGTTTGCAACCCCCCCGCTCCGGCCCAGTACACCTGCATTGCCGCTGCTCTGGCCTTGAAGCCCGCTTGCCCGTAGTATGGATATCTCGCGTGGGCGCTCCAAAATCGCTCCGTGCGACCGGGGGGCACGGCAGCCGCGGAAGGAGGAAAGGCTGTGGCATCGTGTTTCTTGATTTCCTGCTTGCTTTTGACCGCCCCCTCAAAGCCGAAAAATCTCCGTGAGTCACTCCAAGCTTTGTGCAAACACTTGGGCGCAGGCCCGGGGAGCGCAGTTGCGGACGTAGGCGCAGGCCGCGGGCGGGCCTCGTGGGTTTTTGCCGAAATCGTAGGATCTAAGGGGGTTGTCTACGCTGAGGAAATCGACAAGGGGAAGGTTGAACGCCTGAAGCAAGCCGCGGACAAGCGGAAACTTGAGAACGTGAAGGCGGTTTTGGGAACTGTGGAAGATCCGAATCTTCCTGAGAACACCTTGGATCTTGTTTACCTCCACTACGTGTATCACCATTTCGGTAAACCCCGTCCCATGTTGCGCGGGATTTTCAAAGCGCTTAAGCCGGGAGGTCTTTTTGTAGTCGTCGACAGGCATAAAGGAACACTGCGGCCTGAAGAAAGAGTGCCGAGGGAGATACGTACAAGAAAGCACCACTGGATCGCAGAAACCACCGTAGTGCGGGAAGCACGTGAAGAGGGCTTTCTCTTTGTTGAATGCGCAGAGCAGTTTTGGCATGAAAAGGACGTCTTTGTACTTGTTTTTGCAAAACCAAAGGGATCTGCGGTTCCCGGTAAAGACCCCGATGCGTTTCTGCCTCTTGATCCAGCGAGCACAGTGCAGCTCATATCTCCTCTGAGACCTCAGGGCGGCACCGCGGTTTTTGTAGCATTGGGTGAAGGAAGAAAGCTTCTGCCTGCTCTTGTGCGGGAGGTTAGGGCAGGGGGTGGAGATGTGCTCGATGTCGTTCTTGAGGAATGGGCCACTCAAAACGACGAACGGCCGGCGCTT
>CAZGYL010000410.1:1460-5152 GCA_964529985.1 uncultured Planctomycetia bacterium
GCTCGATGTCGTTCTTGAGGAATGGGCCACTCAAAACGACGAACGGCCGGCGCTTCCCCCAGGCCTCTCGATACCGAGCACTCTGACGGACAAAGGGGATCCTCACTTGGGTAAAAGGTGGGTTACTTCGGTTTATTTCTTGGACACTTACCACTTGCTGTTTCACGCGCCGGCGTTGCTTGCAGCCTTGCGGAGGAACATGGCGGTCAATGGGATCATATATGTGCTTGATCGTGCGGCACCGAGACCTCTCAGCCGCCGGGAGGGAAGTCACAGGCGAATGATCCACCCCGATACGGTGATAGGGGAGATGAAGAAGGCCGGATTTTATCTGTGGGCCCGCGGCCCCAAGCCGGCCCGAGACAGGTTCTTGCTTTGTTTCGGCCGCGTTCCTGCTGAGGAGCTTTGGCGGGAAATCGATCCTTTGGTTGCAGGTCCTGATCTGCAGGAGCCGCCCGCTAAGTGGCTTGAGGCAAACAGTTGGCGGCTCAGGGGATTACGCACAGCTTCAGGAGAACGTATATACTTCGGAAAAACAGGGGTACTGGGGCACGCTTGCTGCGGGCCGCAGGGAGGTTGCATAGCCTGCCGGCTTTCGGATCCCAGCTTGATCTTGTTCTTTGGCAGGAGCGACTGTGCTTTCCGCCTTCTGGAGGCGAAACGCGAAGAGAAGGGCACAAGAGTCACGCCTACAGGCCCCCGACCGCCCGAAAGCCGGTCAGGTCGGCCGGGGGCCTGAACGGTCATTGCTGCAAGGCCCTGCAGTGGGGACACAATGGAAGTGGGTATGCGGGACAGCGGAGACTTGAAGGCGTCGGATCGTGGGCGCACCACGGGTGGGGAGGTTCCGGGGGGCCGCCGCCTGCAAAAAGCCACATGAGGAGGTAAACCGCGTCAGCGAGATCAACCTGCTCGCTGTCGTTCACGTCGGCCGCATTCAAGCAAGGCGGACGTACACTGGAAGTGGCGAAGAGATACTCCAGAATCCATACTGCATCGCTGATATCCGCTTGGCCGTCGATGTTCGGGTCGCCGCGGAGAAAGATTTCTTCCTTCCTGAGATCCGCGGTGCAGAAACCTCGAAGAGGCGCCGGTCCTTCAAGCGGATAGGCTTCAACACGGTACTGCTGCCACCTGCTTAGGCCCGTGCCGTCACACCATTGGGTGGCGGTACCGGGCAGTTCTACAACGGGCCTGCCCCATGGATCTTCCGGAGCAAGACGCTTCCAGATTCTCACAGCCGAATACGGGCCACTGTCCCACTGAACGACCACGGCACCCGACGAATCGTTGAAGGGACAGGTCACAGAAAGCTCCGGTTGGACTCCGACTGTGCAAGTGCTTGAAATCTCATATCGCCGCAGGCTCGTCGCCACTCTGTAAATATATATCCCGGGTCCGGGCACGGAGGTATCGTGGAATGAAGTTGCAGAACCGGGGAGCTCAGCGACAAGAGTCTCGTCCGAGGAATCAGGTGTTGATCGATACACGCGAATGCCGGGGAGTTCACCCGGGCCCGGAAGGATCCACGAAAGGGTTACACCCTCGCCTTCCGCGTTACAGGTTAGCTCCGCTACCGGTTCAAAAAGAACCGCCGCCACCACAACCCCACGGTAGGAAGCTCCGCCGATTCTCCGCACGCTGTTGCTTGTGGTTGCAAGCCCGACGGTGACGTCAAAAGGTCGGAGGCGGGCCTCCTCGAGCCATTTCCAATTGCGGCCGTCGAGAGAAAAAGCGGTTTTGATCACAAAAAAGCTCTTTGCCCTTCGAGCCGTCATTGCGACGTAGAGGGGAGGGTCAAGGGGCACTAAAGATCCCGCTTGGGTTTCTCCGCGTAAGGACTCTCTCCAAGCTGTTCCTACAACACCCCACGACATAATGCCCACGCTTACATGAGGGCTGAGCGAGCATAGCGGACCAAAAGGCCAATCTTCTCCTACGGGCACACCGGCCCGCGCCATAATGCCGGCCTTAGCCGCAGGACCGCTTTCCCGCTGGCATTGGATCCTCGCTATGGCTGTGAAGGGACGTGCAGGATTAACGGTTTGGTAAAGATAGGTGAACTGATCGTGGGTAGAACTCACATCCCGGCTCATGTCCCACACGTTGAAGGAAAGTCCCTCCTCTGCGCCGCTTCCAAGGTATTGCACCGAGCTCCATGCAGCTGAAACCGAATGCACAAGCCAAGGGCGCGGCATGCTGCCGGCCGGGGTCCTTACCATTCTCCTGTAAACCGTGGTATCTCCAAGAATAGGGCTCTCAGGTGCGCAGTAAGTGCCGTGAAACACGCCGTCCGAAACTGTATCGTCGCTTTGCACCACGTAGCGGATCGTCTGCGGCCCGTGAACATACCACCGGATCGTATCGCCCTGCACTTCACCTCCTGCAGGGTCGACTATGCGCCAGCCCTCCGGCACGTGCTCTTCAACAACAACGGTTTCAACAGCCCCCAGAAACTCAACCTCAAGCTGAACGGATAGCTCTTCATTTGAGCTGCACGCGTAAGGAAGCAGCCTTGTAACCACGGCCTCGGGACAAGGTTTTCCGCCTTGAGGGATCCTCTCGGGGATTTCCACCGTGTCGTCACCGCCTGTTGCATAAGGACCCAAGCCGCCTCTTGTCCACCAGCTGCCTTCCCAAACTCCCCTCTGAGTGGGAGGCGAAGGAGTCGAAAGCGGAACCCGGACTTTGTAAGTCAGGTGATAGTTGTCAAGCGGCAGATCCCGCCAGACGATCTCGTTTCCAGGTTCATGAGGAACCGGGGGGTCAATGATCTGCCAGCCCGGCGGAGCAATATCGTGGATTGTAATCTTCTCTGAGATAGGCAGGGGATCTACGATTTGCACATCGATTGCAACCTCGATCGTTTCACCTGGAAAGCATCTGAGCGGAAGTGTCCTTACCACCCGGAGAGGCAGCAGGAGCTCACCCGGCTCAAGAGCGATAGGCAGATAGAGCGGGTTGCCCTCCTCGTCCTGAAACCTGAGCCTGAAGCCGCTCTTCCCTCCTCCTTCAAACACCTTGACGCACAGGCGGTTCCTACCCGGACGCAGGCGCACTCCTTTGACAACATCTTGAATGCTTCCCGGGGGCCCGAACCCCCGCTCAACGCTGTGAGCGTGCACGTATTTCTCGTTGATCATAACGGCGATCGAATCGTCTGAAGCACAGCCGATTGAAGTTGTGATAGGGCCGTCAAAAGGGTTGTCCACATAGACGACCCCGTAGACCACAAACCAGTCTGTTTCAGGAGGAAGTTTTTCTTCAAACTCGATCGTGTCATCTCTGTCGATCCAGCGCCTCCACGTCGCTCGGATCGGAAGGGCCGGAGGAAGCCAGGGAATCGGCATGTCGCTTGCAGCCAGGCCGCAGAAATCAACCTCAATCTCATCGCCTGCTTTCGGAAGAACCGTTTCTTCCCACTTCTCGGCTCCATCTGTAAGAAATTCACTGCGAAGCGCAAAGATCCCCGGGTCTGCAAATCCACCTTCCTCCAGAGGATTAAGAAGCAACCAGGCCGTTATAAATCCCTCCTTTGTCATTCCGGTTCCACCTGCAGCCTGGTCCCCGCGTATCGGATAACCGTTGCCCCCGGCAGAGAATGTCCCCTCAAAACGGCCTGCTGAAAGCCCCGGGTTTTCAACCTCATACGTGAGCACTACCGGTGGCGCAACATGCCTCCAGGTGATGAT
>CAZGYL010000411.1:0-5126 GCA_964529985.1 uncultured Planctomycetia bacterium
GTCTCATTGATGATGATAGCTTTTGCTGCAGTTGTACTATTGATTGTAAAGCTCGCCGGCGGGGGATCCGCCGCGGTTGAAAGGATGACCAGAATCCAAGCCTGAAATCATGCTCCGACTGCGGGATCTTTGCGCACAAGCCGGCCGGTTCAAGCTCAAGCGGATAACGCTTGACGTACCGCGAGGCTCTTACGGCGTACTTTTGGGGCCTCCGGGTTCCGGCAAGTCCGTCCTGGTTGAAACCCTCTGCGGCTTGAGGCGGGTCCCAAGCGGTACCATACTGCTTGACGGTAAGGATATAACGCACACCGACCCTAAGGAGCGCTCTGTAGGATACGTGCCTCAGGATTATGTGCTTTTCCCGACAAAACGTGTGGTTGATAACATAATCTTTGGATTGCGCATGCGGGGTTTTTCCCGACGGCATGCAATTGAGCAGGTCCGGTGGGTACTGGATCTTCTGGGTATTCAGAATCTTCTTGACCGGTGGCCTGAAACACTTTCGGGCGGGGAGAAGCAAAGGGTGGCTTTGGCCCGGGCGCTGGCGATCAAGCCCCGGATTCTGCTCCTTGATGAGCCCGTAAGCGCTCTTGATGAAGGTCTGCGGGAAAAGGTCTGCCGCGATCTGCGGAGATTGCAGCGCGAGCTCGGGGTTACGACGATTCATGTAAGCCACAACATGGAAGAGGCCCTAACCGTATCGGACTGGGCTGCAGTCCTCTTTGACGGTAAGCTTGCTCAGGTGGGCTCCATGAGGGAGCTTCTGTCCCGTCCGAGCACCGTTGAGGTAGCCAGATTCCTGAGAACCGAAAACATCATCACCGCACAGGCAGAACCGCATTCTGAGACGGAATCGGTTCTGCGGTTCGGAAACGCTTCGATTACGGTTCCAGGTCGCTTCCGCGGTTCCGTAACCTTGTGTGTTCGGCCTGAGCGCCTTCAGGTGCTTACAGCACCGAGTGCCGACTCCAATACGGTGCAGGCCAAGCTGGTCGATATCACTGACCGCGGAGTCTACCACCGGCTTTCTTTCGACGCGGGCGTTCCCGTTGTGGTCTTTGCAACCGGACAGTGGCCGGAAGTCGGATTCAACCCGGGCCGCACCTATTCGGTGCGCTTCCCGCCCGAAGCGCTTCATGTAATTGCGGCTGAAGGTGCCTCAGGTCTTTAAAACCTGCACGCTTATTCCCACCTTTGCGGCGGCGTATGTAACCTCCCGCGTGTAATCGCCGTAGGCGAGCATGCAATGAAAGCCGCGGAGATTTCGTACGACCTCTTCTGTCGGAGCATGCAGCTTTACCTCCACCTGTGCCCTGCAAGTAGCAAGAAACGGTGTGTCGGTAATCGTTCCGGTCAAAGCCAGCCACCTCGAAGCTTCAAAATCGGGCTTAATGATGGTAAGAAGCTGGCCCTTCGGGAAAAGGACATGCGTCGCGGCACCATGATCGGATTCGTAGTGCGTGACAAGCTCAACGGGTTCGAGCTTCTCTCCGCTCATTCGCCGCGGAGCGGTACAATGCGCGAACATCATACGGCCGTTCTGCGGAAAAGTCGGGTTACAGAAATACGTAGGTTTACCACAGATAAAGTGAAGCAGCATACCGGCGGGTATGACGACAAAATCGCCCTCGCAGTAAGCCATGTAACCGCTGTCATTTACAAGGGTCAGAGTAAGGCACGGCATTATACCGGCGTAGCTGCCCATGCACCCGCGCACGGTCACCGCATAGGCGCCGTGTTTTTCCATAAGCCGCAGGAAAAGTTCTTTGAGGAGAAAAGCTTCGATGACGGCCTTTCTCGTTGTCTTAAGCGTTACTCCCGGAGCGTTGATATAACTGTCGGCGGCTTTCGTGCAGCGCTCCATAAGCCCCTTATCTTTCCGTCCCGCCTCTATCATGGAGTTTATCTCGGGAATCGACACGGTTATCATTTCGAGACCGAAGCGCTTGCGCGCCAACTCGGGTGCTTTAGGGGCCGCCCAACCTCCGGGGCCTCCCACGCATATGATCTTGCGCCCCAGCACGTTGCGCAGACCGTACAAAGCCCTCAAACGCCACTTAAGCTCGTCCAGATCATCCACAACTACGTCCTCAACCGTAACGCGTTCTTCCTTGAGGTGATCGGTGTGTGCGCGCAGAAAGCGGGCGTGCACTATTTCGTGCCAGAGGTAATAAGGGCCGGATTTATATCGCAGGAAAACCACCACAGGCGCGGAAGTCGCCCCCATTACCGCGCCAAGCAGGTTGGTCCACCCTCCCGCCGCATAAAGAAGCACAGCGTCGGCTCCAGAGGACTTGACGGCTTCGGCCTGCGCCGGACCGCTGACGAGCAAAACGGGTTTCACCTTCAGCCCGAATCCACAGTTTGCGGCCAGTGCTTTCAACTCTTTCTCTATCTCCGCAGCTTCAAGCCGTGCAGCTTCCTGCGTATGAACGTTTCCCCAGTTGCGCCAACTGCGGGCCGGCCTGCGCTTGGGGACCTCGTAAGTGAGTACAGGCTGAACAGTAAGATCTTGAGCTCCGCGGAGTAGATAAAGCGCTCCGGCTTGCTCAGCCGAGCTGCGCTTGGCTCCGGCTGCAAGCGCCCCTGCACCCAAACCGGCTGCGCCGGCAGCAAGAAACGTCCTGCGACCGATATGTCCCCGCGGGCCCTGCCCTTTGCGCGCGGTTTCCTCTTTTCCTCGGCGAGTCATGGTGCTCCTCCTTTCGCTGGCCTAAAGCACGAACAAGCCTTCCGGCTCTCCCTTTCCGAAGTTCCGGTATTCATTCTGCCTTAAATAACCTCCCCGGCCAAGAGCGCAGGCCGCAGGTTGCCTCAGCCCGCCCGTGTAAGGCGACGCACAATGTGCTACCATTAAGAAGGCGCTCGTGTCGTCACTTCATACAAATCCGATATTAGTCTGCTTTATTATGACAAAGCGATGCTGATTCCGCGACCAGGCGCTACCCGCTTGCTTCTTTTCTTGATCCTGATAGTTGCTTCGGCCCGCGGTTATCCTTCTGAGAAAAAACAGACCTACAGCAACATAGGGTTGGGCCATTTCGCGGTGCGCTCTCTTTCGCCCGGACACGTGCTTCGGCCCTCCATTGCCATGCTTCCGGTCATTGACATGCCGCAGGGAAGCTTCAGGGTGCGCAGCAGCTTTTCCTGGGGCAATGTGTGGAACTACGACGCGCCGCACTACATAGTGGACGCGGAATGGATGCACCTTGAGCTCGAATTGGACTACGCAGTTTGGGACAACCTGACCCTTGGAGTCGCCATAGTCGGCCTGGGACGCGTCGGGGGCTTTGCAGACAGCCTCATAGAAGGTTTTCACAAGGCTATGGGGTTCAGCAGCGCGAAGCGCGAACGCCGCCCGAGAAACCAAGTCCTTGTTCAAACAACGGACCGCGAAGGCCGCACGTTCAGGCTCGACGATTCTGATTGGGACTTGGGCGATATTCCTCTCTCCCTATCTTATCGAATCACAAAAGGGGATGAAATCGTGCCTGCAACCTGGGTGGTGGTCGGCGGAACCCTGCCCACGGGCGATGCAGATGAGATCACCGGTGTGGGAAGGCCGCTTTACGGTGGGGGTGTGCTTTTTTCGAAACGGATAGGCGATTGGCCTCTGATCGTAACCTTGGGAGGGAATTTCACCTTCGGTGGAGAAGACCGGATAGCCGGGGTGAAAATGGAGGAATACGAGGCCAAGGGGCTTGTGGCACTTGAATACGAAGTCACGCGGGATCTTTCACTTATAGGGCAGTATGAGCTCAGCAGCGGCGTGGCCAGGGATTTCCATCAGTTCTCAGAAACCGTCCACGAAATCCATTTCGGCCTTAAGTGGCATATTGCCGAAGGAGTGGTGGTAGAGCTCTGCGCCACGGAAAACCTGTTTTATTACAACAACAGCGTGGATTTCGGCCTGCATTTCGGGGTCTCCAAGCGATTCTGAAGTTGAAAAATCCACCCGGCGCGGCCGGAGACGCAACGGACCTTGCTTATTACCTGCCCGACCCCCCGCACGAAAAGCCGCTTTCACGATCCGCAGAGGCCTTGTCCGTCAGGCCCTCACTCCCCGCAAGGCGGGAATCTTTCACAGCCGAGTTCATCCTCGGTCTCGTCCGTGCCGCATTCGTCGAAAGGCACGGGCAGGGGCCCCTCTCCGCCGAAAAGATGGCTCAGTATCGTAACGGCGTCCGCGATATTGATCTTGCCGTCGTCGTTTGCATCGCCTGCGTCCATGCACTCGAGCGGTTTACCGCCGGCGAATAGATAGCTGAGGATCCAAACCGCATCGGCTATGTTAACTCCGCCGTCAATGTTTGAGTCGCCTCTCTTGAACAGTACTTTCACTTCACCGCCCGAGACTTCTCCTCCTTGAATGAGAAGGTTGTCGAAGATATGGGCGCGGTGCGTATTAAACACCGTGCGGATCGAGATACGATCAAAACCTCCCGTGTAAATGCGCTCTATCTCCTGGCTCCCCGAAGCTCTCTGGCTTCCGGTTATCACAAGAGTGTCCGACATTATCTCCAAAGTGAAGTGATTAAAACGTTTGTCCGTAACGATATTCGTTGCGTCCACCCACTCAAAGCCGTTGAAGACCCTCGGGAAGTAGGCGGGGCCCAGAAGCCCGTTGGTCATCCCGAATGCGATGACCGGCTTCTCCTCGCCGCTCCTATCGTCTACATGGACATCTCCTTTTGAAAGTTCGACGAATATGTCCTGAGTCTGACCTCCGCTTCGGTTGAAGTCCACAATAAAGAAAATCTTCAGGGGATGCTCGTCCGTACCGTTCACCTCGACGGCGCCCGGCATGACGGCGTTTATCTCAGGGGTGAGATTATGCGTGATTCCGTGCGCAACTTCCTTCCGGATTCTAAGGCCGTAGGGCTCGGACCAAACGTTGGCCAAACCCAAAGGGCCTTCGGTGATTTCGTAGCGCAAGGTACCTTCAAGGGTGGCCCAATTCTCCACATATCCCGGATCATCCCTTCCGGGCGAGTAATCATCCCAGGTTTCTTCAAACAACGTCTCGACCGGAACTCCGGCCCAAGCGCCCAAGCACGACAGGACGGCGATAAGAAGTGCTGTTCTTCTCACAGCCCACCCCCCTTCGCAGCCGCTTTGTTCTTTCT
>CAZGYL010000412.1:0-5122 GCA_964529985.1 uncultured Planctomycetia bacterium
AGGCGGGTACCAAATTCCAATTCCGCCAGACAAAGGCATACTGCCTGCTCGGGAAGTGAGGAAAGTTCAGGGGCTCGGGCCGGGGGCCTTCGGGCAGCAGGGCCGCACAAAGTGGGAGAGGTAGAAGGAAAAAGCCTAAAGGCGGGAGTCTCCTGAACATTGTGATCATGTCTCCGTGCGTTCCTTATTCGGTTTCTGCGTATTTGCGGGCGTATTGAAGGAATCCCGCGCTTTCCTTCAGCTTGCCTTTGAACTCAATCGTCCACATGCCTGAGCGCACAGGCAATTTGATCGGATTTGAGAATCCGGCCTGCGATCCCGACCTGCGTCCCTTAAGGCCGGGCGGCAGGTGCAGGAGCAACTCTTCAGCTTTACAATCCCGGTCAAGTGACAGGTCGAACTTCAGGCCGCCCTCATTACACTTAAGCGAAAAGCTGACAAGGCCGAGGCGGGTCGGAGCCTTTCGGAAGACGATCTTTTTCCCCGGAGCAAGCCAGCCCGAAGGGACGGCTGAAAGGAAATGCAGTGTACTGCGTTCTTCACGCAGGAGCATGTTTCTAAGGAGCAGCAGGTACTGGGCCGCGGCCCATTGGTGGGGCAGGGTGTTGTTCCATGCGGTGCGCGTTTTCCAATAAACGCCTTCCGGAAAAGCGTTGGTTGCACTGGAATGACACAGAAAGTGGTAGAAGTGATCCACCGCCTGTTCGACTTCACCACGTATTATTTCGCTTTGGGTTATATAAGTCGATAGGTAGGGGTGAATAGCGTTACGGTTTCCGCCTCTCCACCTGATCGTGCCTTCAATGAAAGAAGGTTTTTCCCTGTTCAAGGTGGCTGTAACGCGCGGATCCCGAGGAGCGAAAAGCTCGGTCGGATAAACGGCGGTCAGGTTACCCCAACTCGTCCCGCGGCCCTCGTAGCTTGGAGGGAACCAATCAAAGCCCCTTTCTTTGAGCAGCTTCTCGATCGATTCCTTGTATTCCCTGTAAAGCTTCTCGAAGGGACCGGAGTTCCGGCCTAAGGCCCGGGCGATGTCCGCGGCACAAGCTACGCCTCTTAGGTTCCAGAAATCGTATCCGACTATGTGGCAGTCCCCTTTCCAGAGGAACTCGCCGTCTGCAAGCGACCTCGGGAGGATTCCGCGGAAGGGAGGCTTTTCGGAAAGGCGGGCTTTTTCGATCCAGCGCACGCTTCGCTCAATCGCCGGCCACACCCGCTTGATAAACTCTTCATCGCGTGTAAGGCGCCACCATGACCACAAGGCCCAAAGGGCTTGTCCGTTGCCGTCAAGTTCTCCGCGCTGACTTTCAAACCGCCCGTCCGGCTTTTGAGATGCCAGGAAATCCTTCAGGCTCGAACGGAGCTTGAGCCTGTAGCCCGCGCAGGTGAGAGCCACAAGTTGAAAAGCACCGTCGCGCAGGTAGAAAGAATCGTAAAAGCCTTCTCCAGGTTTGAGCGTTCCCCGATCCCTGGCAATGAAATTGCCGGCCACAGAGGCGTACCACGCATGGCGTGCTTTAGGTTCGGGAACGTAAAGAAATGCGCCTGAAGAAAGAAAATTCTTCCAGAATTCATAGCACTTTCTGCGGGCCCTGAGAGGGAAATCCGCCTTGGAAAAGGCGGCCGCTTTTTTCCGGGGACGCGAGGGAATTACAATTCGTGCCGAGTCACCGGGGCCGAGCCTCACCGAAAGGCGGTCTCCTGTAAACCTGCCGGAGGCTGCAAGAAGAACGACCGCCGCCCGTCCCTGCGGATCCTTGAGAATCATCGCAGACGAGGTGGAAGTGCTCTCAAGAGCCCCGAACCCTTGAAATTTCAAGTCAAATGTGAGAGGAGTTTGTGATCTGTTGCTTAGAACGGAAACAAGAAGGAAGTCTGAATTTTTCTCGGGACCGGACCAAGCCTCGGGATCTTCGATATCAAGAGGTGTTGCAAAGAGAACGGCCTCGAGGGACTGAGTCCTCAGGTGAAGGATCGGCAGGCAGCCTTCTTCCAAGAAGCGAAGGACGCGCCCTTTGAGCGGAAGCACAAGCACTCGTTTCCCGGGTAGGTGAACCGAGCGGTCAGGGGCTATCCTTATTCCGTCGGGGTAGTCCTTCAAGCCCACGCAGTCCCACGGGTTTCTGAAGTATTCGTATCGGGCGTACGGAGGCGCTATGTCGCCTGGAGCCTCAAGCAGAGCAACTTCAAAGAGGGCGGCGGTGAGGAACAAACAGCTTGCTGGCAGCATGGGGTCCTCCTTTCCTGCTTTCAGGCAGCCTACCACGGCCCGGAGAATCCCGGAAGAGGCCCGGGGCCCCGAGCGCGGGTAATCCCGATCTCATGCGCGGGCTTTGCTGAGTCCGGCGGTTTTTTTCATGGGCCGCTAAAGTCGTTGAATATCGCTGCCGATAGAGGGTAGAATGATGCGGAACGAGGTACCAGGAAGACCTTATCCCGGACGGGCCTTCCGGAGGCCCCGACGGCCCCAATCTTCTGAGGCACGCGCCGTCCCTTGGGCCGCCGTACGTGGTCTGGATCGTGCATACAAACAGTTGTGCTCAGAGGCTCGGAGAGCAGCCTTCGAAAAAGAGAAATGTTGCTTGCGCTTGTCCCCCGAATTGCGGTTGCAGGAGAGTTTTGGAGCACTGTGGAAGTTCCGGTAAATAAGAACAACCGAGCGGGAAACAACCTTTGCTCCCGCTCGATCAACATAAAAACCGGACCGGCGGCTTATGAGGCCGGCCGGGCGGTGTAGGTCGCTGCTTGCAAAGGTTGCAGCAGCGGAGTTCGGAATCGGTTTGTTGTCGGAGTGATGGAAGCGCACCTTTAGGCCGGAAGAAAAGCGGCAAGGAGGTAGCTATGGGACGGCGAATTCCGGTCGGACTTGCTTTCTTGGCGGGTTTCGTCGTGTCTACAGCAGTAGTCGCCCAAGAGGGACAGGACGTTCCTTCCAGAATCGAGAACATTGACAAGCGTTTGAGCGCGATCGAAGCCAAGTTGGGAGTGGGAGAGGTCCCCTCGAACGTCTTGAACGTTTATTGGAAAGATACATTACACTTCGAGTCGGCGGACGGGGGAAAGACCTTCCAGGGTGTAATCGGAGGGCGCATTCAGAACGACTGGGCCTTCATGACCCAGAGTACCCGCTTGAGGAGGGTGTACGGTGGTTTCGCCGATGGGACGGAATTCCGCAGGGCCCGCGTCTACGTCAAGGGCTTGATCTCGGGGCACATCGAGTTCAAGGCCCAATACGATTTCGCAGGCGGTGATGCAGATTTCGCCGATGTGTACATGGGCCTGACGAAGATCAAGATAGGTGAGAGCGGAAGCGGGGGCGTACGGATCGGACACTTCAAAGAACCTTTCAGCTTGGAAGAGTTGACAAGCGCCCGTTACATTGCGTTCCTCGAACGCGCGCTGCCTGTTATTGCTTTCGCTCCCGGGAGGAATACGGGGCTTATGCTCCACGGGCATTGCAAGCGGCAGAATATAACCTTCACCGGAGATGTCGGAGTCTTTTACGATACCGATACCTTCGGTGACGGTACGAACGACAACGGTGTGGGCGGCGAGTATGACACGGCTGCGCGCGTGACCGG
The DNA here is from genome assembly GCA_964529985.1 of uncultured Planctomycetia bacterium. Classification (GTDB taxonomy): domain Bacteria; phylum Planctomycetota; class UBA8108; order UBA8890; family UBA8898; genus CAZGYL01. Next base: position 3,582 of record CAZGYL010000412.1, read on the forward strand.
TACGTACGCCGAGGACGGCAACTTGCTCCATGTGGGAGCTGCTTATGTTTACCGGGAGCCTCCGAGTGATCAGGTCCGATATCGCACGTATCCCGAAGCGCACCTTGCTCCATACATTATCGACACGGGGAACATAAGCAGCATGCGGTCGCACCTTGTGGGTATTGAAGGCGCAGTGGTCTATGAGTGTATTTGGATTCAATCGGAGTACATGCACTCGTTCGCCCGGCGCAAAAACCCGACGGCCGGCAACCGCGGTGATCCCGATTTCAAAGGCTTCTACGTGAGCGGGGGTTGGTTCCTGACCGGCGAGAAGCGGCCGTGGAAGGCTTCAAACGCCGTCTTCGGCCGTGTCAGACCGATCAAGCCTTTTTCGATCGAGAAGCTTAAAGACGGTGCAATCGGCGCTTGGGAGCTTGTGGCCCGGTACTCTTACCTGGATCTGAACGATTCAGGAATCGCGGGCGGGATTCTCGGCGATCTTACGGTCGGGTTGAACTGGTATCTGAATAACAACCTGCGTTTCATGTTCAACTACATTTGGGCCGACCGCAAAGCGGCGGACCTGGGCCACGCGGATATAGTGCTTGTGCGGGCGCAGGTCATCTTCTGAAGCCGTTGCACCGCAGGGCCAAGAGGAGAAATCGGCCGGCCGCAGCTCTTGCGCCGGCCGATTTCTCTTGTTCGGCGCAGATACGGCCGCCGTCCGCCGAGGTAAAATAATGTACCGTGACGGCGGAGTCGGCTTCAGGCGGCGGGCCCCGAAAGAACGGAAACAGGATATGACCGCGATTCTGGGCATCTCAGGGCTTTACCATGACAGCGCAGCTTCGCTTGTAATCGACGGAGAGGTTGTGGCTGCGGCTCAAGAGGAAAGATTCACGAGAATCAAACACGATCCCCGCTTCCCGGAGAACGCCGTGCGCTACTGCCTCCGGGAAGGCGGGCTCGGGCCCTCTGAACTTGCATGCGTGGTCTTTTACGACAAGCCCTTTCTTAAGTTTGAGCGGTTGCTTGAAACCTACCTGGCTTTCGCACCCCGCGGGTTCCGCTCTTTTCTCCAAGCTATTCCGATTTGGTTGCGCGAGAAACTTCTCGTACCTGCAAAAGTGGACGAAGTTTTGGAGAAGCGTTACGAAGGTCCTGTTTATTTCATACCTCATCACTTGTCTCATGCTGCAAGCGCTTACTTTCCCTCGCCTTTTGAAGAAGCGGCGGTTATCACATTCGACGGTGTAGGCGAGTGGACGACCGCAAGCTGGGGCATAGGGCGGGGTAATCGCGTGGAGCTTAAGCAGGAGATCCGCTTTCCCCATTCCTTGGGCATGCTCTACAGCGCCTTCACCTATTACTGCGGGTTTCGCGTCAACGCCGATGAGTACAAACTCATGGGACTTGCTCCGTACGGGGAGCCACGCTACGCCGACTTGATCCTCACAGAGCTTGTGGATCTGCGGGAGGACGGATCTTTTTGGCTTAACCAGCGATATTTCAACTACTGCCAGGGCTTGACCATGACGAGCCGCAGATTCGAGCGCCTC
>CAZGYL010000413.1:0-1476 GCA_964529985.1 uncultured Planctomycetia bacterium
AAGTACCGCAAGCAGATCAGTCCTGTCACCGGGCATGATGATATCACCCAAAAGGCGGGAGGCACTTTCGTAGGATTCGGCAACCGCTTCATCGGTCATGTATGACGATCTTTGATAGAACCGGTAAACGACCGACTCGATGAAAAAGACGTTCGCCAAAACCGCAGCGTCTTCGAATCGAGGGCCCCTTATGGACACAAACCGCTCACGGACACCGGAGAAGGAATCGGACAATCCCCTCCGCACCCTTCCCGCAAAGTTGTACTGGCAATCCGCCGGGCAATCACTTGTCTCGGTGCGTACCTGACCGCAACAGCTCGAACAAACAACGCCGTCGTAAAGCGGGCAGGTCCGCTTACCCTTACGGCTCCTGCACACTACACATTTACTCACGACTTTCTCCTCACTGCACAGATCACTCAATCCTGCGGCGGCCCTGCCTCTCCGCTCCTCAACCCCGGCTCTCTGACCACTTCTCCGGTTTCAGCGTCCACAATGCGGTTTCCAGCCATTATGACCTCCAAGCTCCTCGGCCCGCAATTGAAAAGAATGTCAAGGATGCTCAAATTCGCCACAAAGGAGCCCCAAGGCTGGGGATAAGGCACCTGGGTGTACTCTTGTATGAAACTCCTGACTCCCGCCTCTTTCAGATAGTTGAAATCCGCATAATCCCGCCCGTGCCGCCCGTGCAGATAAGCGTCGGCGCCCGTCTTGCGGCAGATATCAAGGATGAGTTCGGTCCTGCGGCCGCAGACACCGAGCTCGGAGGCGAGCTTAACGGGGGTTGTGATTCCCAAAAGTTCAAAGCACAGGCGTATTACAGCGACGTTGTAGTCGACAAGACGCCGCCATTCGCGCTCAAGAAGCTGCCTGAACGGAGGCCAAAAGCCTTCAAAATACCTGCTTTTGGCATACGCCAACTCTACCGTACGGCGGTGATCCCTCTGCCAATTCGTACCCGGGACTATTTCAACCTCGTTGATGCGCTGGGTGAAACGCCCCGCGGTCTTAACCGGAATCCGCAACCAATGGGCTTTCCCGTCCGCAAGCTTCACCTGATTGCGGTTGTGATATTCCTTTTTTACGTACTGTGTGACGTCCACGATTACAAAAAGGTCGACCGAGGCCGCCTTGGCGAAAAAACCGCCGTACGGGTAGAGGTTAGCTTGGTGGCCAGCAACGCATTTCATGGGCATGTTCCCTGAGGAACCGGACAATGTGCCTCACCTCCTCTTCAGAAAGAGCAGGGTAAAGAGGAACCGAAACAATGTGCTCGTGCGCCCACTGGGCGTTGGGGAATTCTTCAGGATTATACCCGCAGAGAAGGTGAAGCGGCTTATACACGGGCCGCTTCGCTTCGATACCTGCGGCCCTGAACTCCGCTATCAACCGCTCTGCGCTTTCACAGGCCACAAGAAATCTCAAATAGACGCAATCGCGCAGTATCGACCCCCGGCCGAGCGCCTCGGCGGTGCG
>CAZGYL010000413.1:1486-5117 GCA_964529985.1 uncultured Planctomycetia bacterium
GCGTAACGGGCTGCAAGTTCCCGGCGTTTCTCAATAAATCGAGGGAGCTTTGCAAGTTGGCTCAAGCCCAACGAGGCTGCGACGTCCGAAATGAGAAAGTGAAAATGAGGTTCCCAGCTTTCCCGCTCGTCGTGAGTGAGAAGGGAATGCAGCGAAGCTCGCAGCTTTGGATCATCGCCTGCAAGGAACCCCCCGTGACCGGTTGCAGCCAACTTCGTCCCGTAGAAGGAGCCTACGGTCAATTTCCCGAAAGACCCCACCGGGCCGCCCGCGATGGACACTCCGAGCGTCTGTGCGCAATCTTCAATCACGATAGGGTGGGCTATGCGGTCTACAGGAGCCGGTATGCCGAAAAGGTGCGGCACAACGACCGCTCTTGCGCTGCCAAAGACCTTTGAAGCAGCAGGATCTACAGAAAGCGTTTGTTTGTCGTTGTCTACAAGCAGCGGCCGGGCACCGACAAGGGCCAGGGCGTCAAGGGGCGCGCTGCAAAGATAGCTGGGCAATGCAACGAAATCCCCCGGCCCTATCCCCAGAATACGGAAAGCGGCTGTGAGAGCGTCGGTGCCGCTCTGGAGTGCGACTCCCCAGCTTTTCCCCACAAGCTGAGCAGCGCGTTCGCCCAACTTCCTCGCTTGCTCCCCGTGGGTGACAAACCGCTTGCGCAGCACACCCACCAGGGCCGTTTCGTCGTCTCTGTCAAAAAACGGACGCGAGTGAGGAATCATACCGCCTCTTTATAGCCGCAACAGCACGCCGTGCAAGAAAGCGGCGGTATGATCCCCCACTCCGTACCTCCGTCAGAGCCTCCAGCCCTTGCGGTACTCTCGGTGCAAGAGGGCGTTCGCTTCTTTGTTATTTGTTATCCTTAGGTTGGGCGCGTCCCACTCAATCTTCGTGCGCGCTCGAAGAGCAACGACTCCCAAAAGCACCGTTTCTGTAAGCGGCCCCGCGTAGTTGAAGTTCGACATGGCCGGCCTGCCGCCGCGGATGGCTTCCACCCACTCCTTATGGTGACCCGGTGAGCGAGGAAGCTTTTGAGGAGGCGCTTTGTAATCCCTGAACTTATCGGCGGGAAGCAGGCGCCAGTGATTCCCGTAGTCGTCTGTGGAGTAGAGCATGCCTTCGCTGCCCACCATCAGCGAGCCGCTGCCGGAGAGCTTCTGGCCTCGGAAGATCTCTGCAGCCGGCTTGCCGCAGCATGTCACCTTGCTCTTCTCAAGTTGCCTGGCGAAATGACGCGGCGAGTTCTCCCTACCGTCGAACCAGTACAAAGTGACGGGAGGCAGCCCTCCTCTTGCGGGAAACTGGTATTTGATGATCGACCATTCAGGATAAGTTTCAGGATTGAGGCAGGAAACTTCAGCCTCAACTGTAGTCGGTGCGGTCAGCTTAAGCGCCATGTACGGCAGGTTCATTGTGTGGCACGCCATATCACCGAGCGCTCCGGTCCCGAAGTCATACCAGCCGCGCCAATTGAACGGCAGGTAAATCGGGTCGTAGGGCCTCGCCGGTGCAGGGCCCAACCAGAGATCCCAAGCAAGCGTATCGCGGATGGGAGCGCTTATGACACCGCCCTCAAGCGGGCCGTGCAGGGCTTTCCGTACGCCAGTATGTCCCTTGAATACAGCGTCGAGGCCCTGCGGCCAGACCGGGCGGTTTGTCCATACGTAAACTTCTCTCACTTGCCCCAACATGCCTGCTTGAACGACCTCGACGCCCTCCCGGAATTTGTTGCCTGAGGTTCCCTGGTTGCCCATTTGGGTCGCAAGGCCCTTTTCCGCAGCCACCTCCCGCATCACTCTGGCCTCTTTGACACTCCAGGTGAGAGGCTTCTCACAGTAACAGTGCTTGCCCATGCGCATGCCCATAACCGAGGCCGGTGCATGGGTGTGGTCCGGAGTGGCTACTATGACCGCGTCGATTTCGTTCCCCATTTCGTCGTACATCTTGCGGTAGTCGCGATACCTCTTGGCGTGCCGGAAGGCGGCGTTGCGCATAACGCCTCGGGCCCGGTCCGCATCCACATCCACAAGGGCCACAATGTTCTGCGGGCCTACTACGTTCGCCACACCCCACACGTCGCCGGATCCCCTGCCGCCGACCCCGATCGCAGCAAAACGGATCCTGTCGCTCGGCGCGTTACCCGCCGCCCAGGAAGATCGCACGGCAAAGTACATGCCGACGCCCGTCCAAGTGCTCTGTTTGAGAAATTTCCTCCGACTTGCCTTTTGGCCTTTGCCTCTTGCTGAGCCCATGGTAAGCCTCCTTTTCAGCTGACCCCGCACCTTCCGGGCACCTTATGGAAACCGCCGGCCCCTGGGTCCGCCGTCAATAGCGGACTACAGGATCCACTCTCACGTAACGTCGCGCCAGCCCCGCACAAGTGCACGGGGAATCACAACCTCATGAGTATAGAAAGGAACCACCCCGCAGGGCAAGAGCGTACGCCCCCCAGGGACCGCCCATGACTCTACACCTTGATGAAGGTACGATTGCGGTACAGGTAATAAAGAATTATCCATATTACGGCCAAAGCCGCCGAATGCCTGAGAAACGGACCCAGCCGCCCTATGTGGGGCACGATACCGTGCACGAACACATCCCCTATCAGATGGAAGTCAAAAAGACGGGTGGCCATGTAAACGAAGATCGCGTTTGCGCCTATGACAATGAAGAAAAAAGCCCAGCGCTTGTACCCCAGCACATCGATAATCAGGTAGAAAAAGCTCAGCAGAAGATACGACCACCCGGCGGACCACAGGACCATGGAGCTTGACCAAATGTGCTTGATCACAGGAAACCTGAAACGCGAAGGATGCCAACCCCAGAGGTATCCCAACACAAGAAGCAAGAATCCCACGCCCGCAAGAGCGATCCACTTACCGTTCGGCTTAAGCCTGCTTCTTAATATATGACCGGCCATGACCCCCAACAACACGGTTGCAGCAAACCCCATACTGCTTAGGATCCACGTATACGTGGTACCGTCCTGGAAGGGGCCAAGGATCGCAAAGTCTATATAACGGGCGAGATTCGCTTTCGGCTCCAGCGTTCCGGCGGCGTGTCCTCCGAAGGGCACGAACATCATAAGCGCCCAATATCCCACAAGCAACGCGGGTATTGCCAGAAGTTGTACCCATACGCGGACGTTTAAAAGGAGAATACCGGCTACAAGGTACCCTGCAGCGATCGCTTGAAGGGTGTTGCAGTAAATGTGAAGCTTTGAAAGATCGAAATCCAGCAGGTGCCCTTGAGCCGCCATACCGAGCACGAAAAGCACGAGGGTGCGCACCAAGATCTTCCGGTACAGCTGTCGCTTCGTGGCCCCGGCCTCAAGCCTGCGCGAAAAGGAAAATGGCATCACAACGCCGACAATGAAAAGGAAAAGCGGCATTATCATGTCCCACGCGGAGAACCCCTCCCAGGCCGGGTGGCTGAAGTGATACCGAACGCTTTCCGGCAGGGGGTCGGCGAAAATCTTCAGAAAAGATTCAACAACCGCAACTCCTCCTATGATCCAAAACATGTCGAAGCCGCGTAAGGCATCGATCGAAGCCACTCGTTTTTTCACAGGATCGACCGGAGGCTGTTCGTTCACGCGATCGGCCGGAGGCTGTTCGGCCGCCTG
>CAZGYL010000414.1:0-5114 GCA_964529985.1 uncultured Planctomycetia bacterium
CGCTCGGTGAGCTTGAAAGACAAATTCGATCTGCTTCGCAAGCAGTGCGAGCGCATGAAGATAAGCGACGCTATCGTAGACAGGCAAGCCGGGCTCTGGCATATTGCAAGCGAAACACTGCTTCTTACAAATCAAGGCGGCCGCATTTTTCAGCGTTTCTCCTTTGTGGTTCCCAGCCTGAGCGCCACCGCCAACCGTGGTCCCAACACCCAAACGCGCACTTTCGGCGGCCTCCGGGAAAACTGCAGGCAAGGGGGACTGGAAGTCCTTGAAGACTTGGCCTTTACGGAACAGCCCGCGCGCATAGCCCGAGAAGCTCTGCTTCTGCTTGACGCCCCCGACTGCCCTGAAGGCCGTTTTGATCTGTTGCTTGCGCCGGATCAAATGATCCTTCAGATCCATGAATCCATCGGCCATCCTCTTGAGCTCGACCGCATTCTGGGCGATGAACGGAACTACGCGGGGACCAGTTTCGTGACTTTGGAAATGATCGGAAGCTACCGATACGGTTCGGATCTGCTCAACGTGACCTTTGATCCGGAAAACCCCTATCAGTTCGCCTCATACGGCTTTGACGACGAAGGACTTCCCGCCGAGAAAGTCTTTATCATCGAACGCGGGATTCTGAAGGCGGCCCTCGGAGGGGTTCTCTCCCAAGCGCGTTCCGGAAAACCCGGCGTAGCCAACTCGCGAGCCGCCGGTTGGAACAGGCCGCCTATAGACCGTATGGCGAACCTGAATCTTGAACCCGGATCCAGCACGTTCGAGCAAATGGTCCGCTCGGTGGAACGAGGAATCTTCGCAAGTACGAACCGCTCGTGGTCTATTGACGACAGCCGCAACAAGTTCCAATTCGGCTGCGAATGGGGGCAGCTTATAGAGGACGGCGAGCTTACGACCGTCGTTAAGAACCCCAACTATCGCGGGATTTCCGCTGTCTTTTGGAGAAACCTGAAGGCCGTGGGAGACCGCAGCACCTTACGTTACATGGGCACTCCTTTTTGTGGTAAGGGAGAACCGAACCAGATGATCCGCGTGGGGCATGCAAGCCCGGCTTGCCTCTTCGCTGATGTCGAAGTCTTCGGCGGCGCGTGAGGGAACGCCGGCTCCGTCGAGGGAGGGATACGCGTGTCGTTGCAGGATTACTTTTACAGCTTGGTTGATTCGGCCTGCGGGTTGATTGACGGCTCCGAAGTACTGCTGCTGAATCTTGAAGGAGAGTCTTCGGATTTTGTACGTTTCAACCGAAGCGCAGTCAGGCAGGCCGGGCACGTGGATCAGGCTTACCTGAGCCTTGAGCTCATCCGCGGGCAGCGTCATGCAACAGTAGCCACTGCATTGGAGCAGGAGCTCGAGGCCGACATGCGGCGGCTTAAGCACCTGTTGGGCCGTCTCCGCGGTACTTTGGCCCACGCCCCCGAGGATCCCTTCATGAGCTACGCGACCGAAGTGCGCAGCACCGAGCAGAGCGGTGGGGGGGCGTTGCCCGACCGCGAGGTGATCTTTGAAGCCGTCATGCGGGCCGGCAGAGGCCGCGACATGGTGGGCCTTCTTGCCCGGGGCGATATTTTCGCCGGATTCGGAAACTCACTCGGACAGAAAAATTGGTACAGTTCTTCGAGTTTCAGCATCAGCTGGAGCTTTTACCACAGCGGCGACAAGGCCGTTAAGGCGGTTTACGCGGATACCTTATGGTCTGAAGAAGTTTTCGAGCGCAAAGTACAGGAAGCCGCCGAAAAGCTTGCCGTCTTGGCTGTGCCCCCCAAATCGCTTAAGCCCGGGAAGTATCGCGTTTACCTCGCTCCGACGGCGCTTCGCGGAATTCTTGACCTGCTTTGCTGGGATGGTTTCTCCCTCAGGGCGCACCGCACGAAAACGACCCCTTTTCTTCGCATGATCGAAGGGGAGGGCCGACTCGCGCAAAGCGTGACCTTGAGGGAAAACGCCAGGGACGGCATTGCCCCTAACTTCCAGGAGCAAGGCTTCCTGCGGCCGGACCAGGTGGATCTCATTGTAGAAGGCCGCTACAAAGAATGCTTGGTGTCTCCGCGTTCAGGCAAGCAGTACGGCGTACCGCCCAATGGAGCAGGTGCCTCGGAAGTGCCCCTTTCCTTGGACATGGAAGGGGGATCGCTGCCTGCGGACCGAATTTACTCTGAGCTCGGAACCGGCCTCCACATAGGGCACACATGGTACTTGAACTATTCGGACCGCCCCGGAGGTCGGGTGACAGGCATGACCCGCTTCGCCACCTTCTGGGTTGAGAGGGGGCGGATTGAGGCTCCTGTTGAGGTTATGCGGTTCGACGAAAGCATTTATCGCTTTCTGGGGGAAAAGCTGGTCGGCCTCACCGAGCAGCGGGAGCTCCTGCCGGACGAAAGTACCTACGGAGCACGGTCATGCGCGACCATGAGGCTTCCGGGTATCCTTGTTGAAGACTTCACGTTTACCCTGTGAGTCTATCTGTGAGTCTATGTTTGCACTCGAAAGAATTCATTCTGCGAGGAAGCAATGATTAAGTTGCCGATCCAGCCTGCAACCGGCCTAAGACACCCGCGGTCCGGTCTCCTCTTTCTCCGGCTCTGCCCTGTGCTTGTTGCAGCAGCGGCCGCAGGGTGCGGCCCGAACCAGACGGCCAAAAAGAAATTTGATCCCGCAGAGCTGAACCAGCGCCTGCGTGAGGCGGCTTTGACAGGTGACCTCGAACGAGCGCGTGCGGCGCTCCAGAGAGGGGCTTCTGCGAAAAGCGCCGATGAAAACGGCCGTACGTCTCTTATGCTTGCGGCATTTAACGGGCACACCGACCTTGTAAAGCTACTGCTTGAAAAAGGAGCCGAGGTGAACGCCCGGGACAGCGTAGGTCGAACCGCTCTCATGTACGCTGCAAGCGGTCCGTTTCCTGAAACAGTGCGGGTGCTTCTCGGAGCCGGGGCTGAAGTCAACGCCCGCGACAAAGGCGAAGGCTGGACGGCACTGATGTTCGCAGCCGCCGAGGGACACTTACAAGTTGTCAAGCTCCTTGTTGAGGCCGGAGCTATGGTCGATCTGACGGACGGTGACGGCGATCGCGCAGCCGACTTTGCCTATCGAAACGGCCACCGCGAGGTCTTCGAATTCCTCAAGAGCCAGGCAAGACAGGGACGTTGAAAGTGAAGCCGGAAGGCGTGGAATCGGCCCAAAAGGGGACTGGAGCAGGCCAGGCGGTCGCTACCTTCGGTGCGGGGTGCTTCTGGTGCACTGAGGCGGTGTTCAAGCGCTTGGAAGGTGTCCTTGAGGTACGCCCCGGCTACATGGGAGGCCACGTTGAAAACCCAACGTACGAGCAGGTTCGAAGCGGCAAGACCGGGCACGCGGAAGTCGTGCAGGTAAGGTACGACCCCCGGCGGATCTCCTACGAGGAGCTTCTGGGCTGGTTTTGGAAAATGCACGATCCCACAACGCCCGACAGGCAGGGCGAGGATGTCGGGCCTCAGTACCGCTCTGTGATCTTCCACCATACGGAGGAGCAAAGACGGGCGGCTCTGGCCTCTAAACAGGCCCTCCAGGAAGCAGGGACCTTCGGAGCCCCAATCGTCACAGCCATCGAGCCGGCGGGCGTCTTCTGGCCCGCCGAGCAGTACCACCGGGATTTCTATCGCCGCAATCCGGGCAACAATTACTGCAGGGTTGTGATCGCCGCCAAACTGAGAAAGCTGGGGTTCGGGGACTGACCTCGTCCTCTCCGGAGGCGGTATCTGCGGTTTTGAGTTCCCCCCGGGAGGCGATCTTGACCCTGTGGCCCACTCTCGTATTCTTGATGGGAACTTTTTTTCAGGGAGCGATCCCCGCAGAGGATCCGCTCGGGAGTTTGCGAGGTGGCCAGGTAACCTTTGTGAAAGGAGAAGACAATGGCTTCTGAAATCAATCTCATGGAACTCGGACCCAACAAGCTTTGCGCCCCGGCGCTCCGCAACCCCCGTGTACGGAAAAACGTGGCCCGCATGCTGGAAATATCGGGGGGACACCTGTTGTCCCTGCCTTTCGATCACCGCGAGGAGCACGGCGCGGACAAGTACTACGCCGACGGCAGGTATTACAAGGCGGACGTAATGAACGTAATCGAGTGCGCGGTTAAAGGAAAATTCGCCGCCGTTGCACTTCTGCCCGGTGGAGCGCTGCTTGCCAAAAAGCTGCACCCTGAACTCCCTGTGATCGCCAAAATGAACTCCTCTCTCAGGGACCCCAACGGCGAGCAGTACTGCGTACTGACAGGTGCGGTCGAAGATATGGCGAAGGCCGGGGTCGAGTTCGTAGGTATGACGTACTACTACGGGAACGCGCATGAGGATGAATTCCGCAGGCAGCTCGTTCTTCTGGACCGTGAAGCGGCCAAGTACAATATGGGGCTTATAGTCTGGAACTACCCCCGCGGAATCCGCGTTCCCAAGGCTTTCGAGTCGGCCCTCCACACGCAGCGAAGCGGCGCGGACATGATCATAAGCATCGCTTGCAATTCACTGCTGCTTCTGAAGGAAAAGATCACGGTTCCTTACAATGTGGAAGCCTGGGAACGTGAAGATCCTGACTTCATGAGGACAAACTTCAAGAAGCCTGGAGCCAAGGGCGTCAAGGACGATGAAGTCAGGAAACTTTTGAGCCTCTCACGCAGCGAGCTGATCGAGCGGCTTGTCAGGCCTCAGCTCAGGCTCGGTATCGCAAGCATGATGTCAGGGGGGGAAATTCAGAAGGAAGAGTCATTCAAAAAAGATCTTGCAGACGGTGTCGGGCCGACGAAGCACCTCGGCCTTATTGCGGGCCGGAGCACTTGGGGCGCCGCCGAGTACGATTGGCAAACCGACACATTCAACAACGAGAAGGTGCTTGCCCACGCGGAGCTTATGCACAATTCTCTTCCCCCCGTCACTTGCTAATAAGGAATGCGTGAGGAGGGAAGACACGAGAAGAGCTATCCCGTGCGTTGCTTTTAAGGTGTTCAGGCGCTTAAGCCCAGCCGACGCATCATTAGGAGTCCCCCTTCTCGTGTCTTTCCTCCGAGCAAGTATTCCGCACCAACTAGATTTAAGGAATGCGTGAGGAGGGAAGACACGAGAAGAGCTATCCCGTGCGTTGCTTTT
>CAZGYL010000415.1:0-5106 GCA_964529985.1 uncultured Planctomycetia bacterium
AGCCGGTTGCCCGACTTGGGAGGAGTGTACCCGTAGTACGCGCTTTGAGCGCTTCCTGCCCCGATACCGGGTTCTTTTGGGATCGAGGCCTGATGAGTTGGAGGAAATTGCTTCCGGTTTGGATTCTCCCCGTTTCAAACCGCAGGGGCTTGAACCCGGCATGACATACTTCTGGCGCGTTGATACCTTAACACCATGCGGTGTTACCACAGGCGCGCTGTGGTCCTTCAAAACAAAGCTTGTGGAGTTTGTAAGAGGTGATGCGAATGCCGACGGGCGGCTGAATATCTCAGATGCCGTTGCAGTGCTTTCCTACCTCTTCGGCGGCGCTTCCTCAGGTTGCCTGAGGAGCCACGACGCGAACGACGACGGTAAGGTGAACTTAGCGGACGCTATAGCTCTTCTGGGATTCTTGTTCGCAGGCAGGCCGCCTCCTCCCGCGCCCTTTCCGGATTGCGGCCTGGATCAGACAGCCGATTCCCTCAGCTGCCTGGTTTTTGAGCGGTGCAGGTGATTTTGAATCCGGCGGACCTACTGTGTGAGGGATCCGCAGGCTCTTCCTGCTTGCCTGACCCTATCGAGACTGGTAAATTGGTTCACACGCGGTTCTCGCCGATGCGCCATCGAGGCAGGAGAAAAGGAATGGAACGAAGCCGTGACTGGTTTTCGCAAGCGCAAAGAGACTTGGAGTCTGCCAGACACCTCAAACAGGGAGGCTTCCACGAATGGGCTTCCTTCGCTTCTCAACAGGCTGCTGAAAAGGCGCTCAAAGCCGTTTATCAATACTTGGGCGGGGACGCATGGGGTCATTCCTGCTACAGGCTGCTACAGGGACTTCAAGAGAGATGTCATATAGAGGAAGGGCTGCTTGAGGCTGCGCGGGCCCTGGATCGTTTCTATATCCCGGCGAGATATCCGAACGGCTGGGATTCGGGTGCTCCCAAGGATTTCATTGGAGAAAAAGACTCGAGTGAAGCAATCGGTTTTGCAGAAGAAATCTTACGGTTCTGTCAAGGTATTCTGGCTTGATAGGAAGCTTGCTCTTACGCTTGCCGAAGAGGCATGCCGGAAGATTCTGCGTTCCGAAAAGGACGTGGTGAAAGTAGGGATTTTCGGCTCGATCGCAAGAGGAAACGCGGCGCCCGGAAGCGACCTGGATATATTAATCGTTGTGAAAGACTCGGATCTCAAGCCGTTTGAGCGTTCAAGAAGGTTTCTTCCCTACTTCAGCGATATAGAGCTTGGAGTCGATATTTTCTGCTACACCCTTGAAGAAGCCGAAAGAAGCGGCTTCTTTAAAAAGAACGCGGAAGAAGCAATATGGGTCCGGGCTTAAGCGCGCGGGAGGGTCTGCAAACAGCCGGCGGTGCGGCTGTTCTTCTTTGACCGGCTTGAGGGCCGTATCGGGGAAAAGCGACGGCGATCCGGAGGGACTGCTTAACTGAGGGCTTCCCGATTCAAGGCCGCAACGTGTTAAAATGTCCGCTTTGCAATCGGGAGCTCAAATGGACGGCGGAAAAATGGAAGAAAGTGATATTCTGCAGTTTTGGATCGATGTAGGCGGCACATTCACCGACTGCATCGCTCGGCTGCCGGACGGCACGATCCGCACGCATAAGCTCTTAAGCTCAGGCGTTTACAAGGGCGCAGTCGGAAAGGGATCAGACCAAAGGACGATTCTTGATCCGGCAAGAAGAAACGATCCCGCCGGCTTCTTCACCGGGTGGAAGCTCCGCGTGCAGAGACCGGACGGAGGATACACCGAGCCTGTAGCCCTTGCCGATTTTGATGCGGCCGAAGGTCGAATGACGCTTGCCTCGCCGCTGCCCATTCTCCCGCCGGCCGGCGCAACCTATGAGCTCAGCTGCGGTCTGGAGGCTCCCGTCATTGGAATCCGTTGGCTTCTGGGTAAGCGCTTGGAAGAGCCGATCGGCCGGGCGGAGGTCCGACTCGGTACCACCCGCGGCACCAACGCGTTGCTCGAACATCAAGGTGCACGCATAGCGTTCGTTACGACGGCCGGATTCGCCGACGTGCTGCGCATCGCATACCAGAACAGGCCTTCCCTTTTCGAGCTCAATATTCGAAAGCCCCAGCCGCTTTACGAAACGGTTGTTGAGCTTAACGAAAGGCTGGCAGCCGATGGGCGTGTGCTCGTGGCTCTCAATGAGGCGGAAGTCGAAGAAAAGCTATGCAAGGTTTACAACCGCGGCATACGCTCGATTGCGGTTTGCCTGCTTCACTCCTACCGCAATCCGGTGCACGAGGAATTGGTCGAACAAGTAGCACGCCGCATCGGTTTCCCTTTTGTATCCGTTTCTTCCAGGCTCAGTTCCCTCCAGAAGATTGTCTCGCGCGGGGATACCGCGGTCGTAGATGCTTACCTGACACCGATTCTGCGCAAGTACGTCCGCTCGATCGCAGCGCACATGCCGGAAGCACGAATCAAGATGATGACTTCCGCAGGAGCATTGGTCGATGCCGACAGGTTCGTGGGCAAAGACAGTGTGTTCTCAGGGCCTGCGGGCGGAGTGGTCGGCTACGCCTATGTGGCGCAGAGAGCCGGCTTCAAGCGTGCTATCGGATTTGATATGGGCGGCACAAGCACGGATGTAAGCCGGTTCGACGGCCGGTACGAACGGCGGTACGAGATGGAGGTCAACGATCCCGAGTCAGGTACTGGTGTGCGTATCGTAGCGCCTATGCTTGCGATCGAATCGGTGGCGGCAGGGGGAGGCTCGATCTGCTCCTTTGACGGCCAGAAGCCTGTGGTTGGGCCGCGAAGCGCCGGCGCCGTACCCGGTCCTGCGTGCTACGGCCGTGGAGGGCCGCTCACCGTAACAGACGTGAATCTCTATTTGGGCAAGATCCTACCCGAATACTTCCCTTTCCCCCTTGACAGAACTGCTGTGGAGCGCCGACTTGACGAGCTTATCGAGCGGATCGAGCAGGCTACCGGCCGGCGATACAGCCGCGAAGAACTCGCCGCCGGTTTCACAGCCATTGCGAACGCGAACATGATCGCGCCGATCAAAAAGATATCGATCGCCCGAGGTTACGATGTGCGCGACTACGTACTTGTGACTTTCGGCGGCGCCGGCGCTCAGCATGCATGCGCGATTGCAGGTGAGCTCGGAATCAAGCGTATTTTGTTGCACCCGCTCGGCGGGGTGCTGAGCGCGTTCGGCATCGGTATGGCAGACGTCCGGAGGTTTGCCGAAAGAGCCGTGGAGCGGATGCTCGATGAGCTGGAAAGCCGGGCCGGATCGGTTGAGGCGGCACTGAGTGCCGAATTTCAAAGCATGTCCAAGGAGCTCCATGCCGAGGTGCTCGCTGAAGGAATACCGCCCGAGCACATAGACCCGCCGCAGCGACTTCTAGAACTTCGCTACAAGGGTCAGGACTCGACCATAACGGTTCCCGAACCTGCCGGCGGTGATTGGCGGGGGGCCTTCGAGCGCCTGCACCTGCAGCTTTACGGGTTTACATTCCCTGAGAGGCCGGTCGAGGTTTACGCCGCCAGAATGGAACTCGTCGGGCGAATGCCCAAGCCTCCCGAGCGTGCCGTTCGTGCAGAAGCTTACCGCCCCAAACCGAAGCGTTACACGCAGACGTATTTCGAGGGGCGGTACCGAAAAACCGCTGTTTTTCTGCGGGAAGAGCTCAGGCCGGGCGCGCGGATACAAGGACCGGCGATAATAATCGAGCCGATCTCAACCGTTGTCATTGAACCCGGGTGGCTTGCCGAAGTTACGCCGTACAACGACATCTTGCTTGAGCGCACGGCCGAGCGGGTGCGGCGGAAAGTAGAAGTCGGCACCGCTCCCGACCCCATAATGCTTGAGCTTTTCCACAATGGGTTCGCCTCTATTGCCGAACAGATGGGGGCCGCGCTTCGGAAGACGGCCTTGTCGACGAATGTTAAGGAAAGACTTGATTTTTCCTGCGCCGTTTTTACCGCAGCAGGCGACCTGGTTGCAAATGCACCGCACATACCAGTCCATTTGGGTGCGATGAGCGAATGCGTGAAACAGCTCTTAAAGGATGTTCCTGATTTGCAGCCGGGCGAAGTGTATGTAACCAACGACCCGTTCCGCGGCGGAAGCCACCTGCCCGATGTCACCGTTGTTACACCTGTGTTCGCCGACACAGCGCAGAGCCGCGGAACAGCCGGCCGGCCGGAGCTTCTTTTTTTCACGGCCAGCCGCGCGCACCATGCGGAAATCGGAGGCATAACACCGGGCTCAATGCCGCCTTCGTCAAAGAACCTTGCTGAAGAGGGAGTGGTCATCCGGCATTTCCGGCTCGTTCAGGGCGAGCGCTCAAGCCAAGAGGAGCTTGAATGCCTCTTAAGCTCGGGTCCGTATCCGTCGCGCTCCGTGCGCGAAAACATCGCCGATATAAACGCCCAAGTGGCTGCCAACCGGATGGGCGCGAATCTGCTGCATGAAATGATCGACCGCTACGGCAGAGAAGCGGTGCTCGCATACATGAAACACATACAGCATGCCGCCGAGCAGAAGATGCGCGCCGCTCTTCTGAGGCTCCCCGCCGGCACCCACCGATTCGGCGATAAGCTTGACGACGGAACGCCGATCTGTGTAACAATCACCGTGCGGCACGAAGACCATGGAGGTGAAGCGACGGTTGACTTCACAGGTACCGGGCCGGTTTTACCCGGCAACCTGAATGCAAACCGTGCTATAGTTTCAAGCGCTGTTATTTACTGCTTCCGATGTTTGATCAAAGAAGACATCCCGCTTAACGCCGGTATGCTCGCACCGATCCGGATCGTAATTCCCAGGGGCTGCCTGTTGAACCCGGAGCCCGCCGACGATCCGGCCCGGTGCCCCGCTGTTGTCGGGGGCAACGTGGAGACCTCGCAGCGGGTTGTAGACGTCATCTTCGGTGCCCTGGGTGTGGTGGCTGCAAGCCAGGGAACTATGAACAACTTCACTTTCGGTCGGCCGGCACGTAACGGCCGGCTGGCGCTCGGCTACTACGAAACTATAGGAGGGGGAGGGGGAGCCGGACCCGATTTCGACGGGGCTGACGCAGTTCACACGCATATGACCAATACGCGCTTGACCGACCCCGAGGTCCTTG
>CAZGYL010000416.1:0-5081 GCA_964529985.1 uncultured Planctomycetia bacterium
GGCCCCAGCAGATCCATGTTCGCCTGGAAATAGGAATCAAGCGTGCCTACGTCGCGCCAATACGCCCTGTGCCCCCCTGCTCCGCGATCAAACGGATAAAGGTAAACGCGCCACTTTCGGATCATCCCCGGAATGATGTCCCTGCCGAAATCGAACTTGCGCCCCAAACCGGGCCCTTCCTCAAGCTCGGCAAGGAGAGCGCCTGTGCGAAAAACATAAACGCCCATTGAGGCGTTGACCCGGCCGTCGGCACCGCAGAAAAGTTTTGAGAGTTCTTTCGGCTTCTCCTGAAAGGCTACAACCCGCCCGTCCGCTTCACCCCGGAGCACTCCGAAGCGCGAAGCTTCAGAACGGGCAACAGGAAAGGTGGCGATGGTCAGGTCGGCGTTTCTTTCATGGTGAAAAGCCAAAAACGGCCGGTAATCCATGGCGTAAATGTGATCACCCGAAACGATGAGCACATCGCGCGGAGCTTCCCGCAGAATGGTATACACGTTCTGATAAACCGCATCCGCCGTGCCGCGGTAAAAATCGCGCGTCTGGCGCAACTGAGGCGGCAGCACGTTGATACATTCCCCCAACACCGGACGGAAAAGCTGCCATGTGTTGTAAAGGTGCCGCGTGAGCGACTCGGATTTGTACTGCGTGAGGATATAAATCCTTGAAAGCCCTGAATGAAGGCAGTTTGACAATGTGAAATCCACAAGACGCCACGCCCCTCCAAAGGGAACCGCAGGCTTGGAACGATCCCGAGTCAAAGGGTACAACCTGGACCCTTCACCCCCCGCAAGGAGAAATGCAATCGTCTGCTTCATTCCTACCCCTTTCGAAAACGTTATCGCCAATAACCGGCCCGTCTCCCACCTCGGAGACATTGATCCGCCATCCGTTTTCTTCGGAAGATCCCACGAGCGCCTGCGGAGAATTTTGCCGCAAAAGCAGTTGAAAGCGCTTTTTTTCTGCTTTTTGATCACATTGTGACCGGCGCGCTGTACCTTTTCGGAACCGGGGAATCGCAGGCGGCCGCCGGGCCGTTGCTCAGGGCCTGATGTGTAACTACAATCCAGCGCGGCGGAGAAACCCGGCGTTTCAAGCTCCGGCAGGCAGGTGGTGCCGATGGGCGAACTGCGCAAAGACCCTGTTACAGGCAGGTGGGTGATAATCGCAACAGAGCGCAAATGGCGGCCTGTTGAGTGGTCCAGCCCGAGGCAGCCCATTGTTCGGGACTTCTGCCCGTTCTGCGAGGGGAATGAGAGAAGCACTCCTCCTGAAATCGGAGCCGTAAGGCCGAACGGCTCTCAGCCCAATGAACCCGGGTGGCTTGTGCGTGTGGTTCCGAATAAGTTCCCGGCCCTTCGAATCGAAGGTGAGCTCCGCTCCCGCGGGATCGGCATGTATGACGCCATGTCCGGCATTGGAGCACACGAAGTGATCATTGAGACCCCCCGCCATGAGATCTCGCTTACGGCCTTGGACCGGGAACACGTTCTCGATGTGCTTCGCATCTACAGGTGGCGCCTTTCAGACCTCGCCCGGGATCACCGCTTCCACCACGGGCTTCTCTTCAAGAATGTGGGGGAAGCAGCCGGAGCCTCGCTGGAGCACACTCACAGTCAACTGATAGCCACTCCTATCGTGCCGATCCGCGTGGCCGAAGAGATGCGGGGGGCGAAGGTGTTTTTTGACTACCGCGGGCGCTGTATCTGGTGCGATATGATCGAACAGGAACTCAGCGAGGGCCGCCGCTTGGTCTACGAGAATGCGAGCATATTGGCCTTCGCTCCCTTTGCTTCCCGGTTCCCTTTTGAAACCTGTATCCTGCCCAAGAAACACGCTTCCCGTTTTGAGAGCTGCGACGACGAGTTGCTCCGGGATACAGCCGATGCCCTGCAGGTCGTCCTGAGCCGGCTTGAGGGACGGCTGGATTCCCCCCCTTACAATTACCTCGTTCATTCGGCGCCCTTCAGGGAACCGGATTCGCCTTTTTTTCACTGGCATATCGAAATAACGCCGCGCTTGAGCAAAGTTGCGGGTTTTGAGTGGGGATCGGGGTTCTATATCAACACAGTGGCGCCTGAGGAAGCCGCCGCGGTGTTGCGCGAAACCACGACACCGGGGGAGTGAAATGAAGAGGTTGCGGATTCAGTTTTGCGCCTCCGAGATGGCACCTTTTGCAAAAACCGGCGGATTAGCCGACGTGCTGGGTGCTTTGCCTGTGGCTCTGGCCAAGCAAGGGGTCTCGGTTGTATGCGTTATTCCGCACTATGGTCGCGGCATGCACGATTCGAGCGGCTTCGCACCTGCTGGAAAGCCGCTTGAGGTAAAGGTCGGGTCCAGATCGGTCACCTTTCGAGTCTACAGAAGGCGCTACAAGGGGATTCCGGTCTACGCGCTGAGCGCTCCCGAGCTTTTCGACAGGCCCTTTTTGTACGGAGACCAAAACGGGGACTATAAGGACAACGGGCTGAGGTTCGCGGCTTTTTGCCGGGCGTGTTTGGATCTGGGACGGCGTTTCAGGGACAAGCCGACTGTCTACCACATTCATGACTGGCAAACTTCCCTGATTGCGGTTTATCTGCACCGCGACCAAAGGCGCGACGTGCGTTCGGTCCTTACGATCCACAACCTTGCTTATCACGGCACTTTGCCCCCCGAGCAACTCGAAGAGCTTGGACTTGATCGTTCCTATTTCCACTGGCAGCGCTTGGAGTTCTACGGCCGCATAAACCTGCTTAAAGGTGGAATAGTCTTTGCCGATGCGCTTACGACCGTAAGTCCCACCTATGCCAAAGAAATCCAGACACCGGAATCGGGTTGCGGCTTGGACGGAGTCCTGAGGGAAAAGGCGGACCGCCTTGTGGGCATACTGAACGGGATCGACGACAAGGTGTGGGATCCCGCCCGTGATCCTCACCTGCCCGCACGCTACAGCGTACGGGATTTGGAGCGGACCGCGCCGGGAGCGAAATGGGGTAAAACCGTCTGCAGGGAAGCCCTCATTGAAAAGGCCGGTCTTGAGCACACTGAAAAACCCCTCTTCGGGGTCATAAGCCGATTGGTCGAGCAGAAGGGGATCCCGATCCTGCTGCCTGCGCTTGAAGCTCTCCTTGCCGAAGGTTGCTTGTGCGTGGTTTTGGGCACAGGCGCTCCCGAGTACGAAGAAGCTCTCCGCAAGCTTAATGCGGCCTACCCGAAGCGCCTCGGCCTTTTTCTGACCTTTGACGTGGCTCTTTCCCACCTCATTGAGGCTGGAAGTGACATGTTTCTCATGCCGAGCCGCTTTGAGCCCTGCGGTTTGAACCAGTTTTACAGCATGCGCTACGGCACGGTTCCTGTGGTCCGGGCAACGGGCGGTCTTGCCGACTCTGTGGTACCCTTCACCCCGGAAGGCCTTGAAAGCGGGCGGAGTACGGGGTTCGTTTTCGGACCCTACAGTCCGGAGGCTCTCCTTGAGGCGCTGCGCCAGGCGACTGCCGTTTTTGCCGATAAACCCAGGTGGAAGAAGCTCATGCTCAACGGCATGAAGCAGGATTTCAGCTGGAATCGCTCGGCCGAAAGGTACTTGGGGTTGTACAAGAGCCTGGTGGGGCCGGAAGCTTAAAGTATCCCGAAGCCACCCCCACCGCCCTTCGGTCGAGAAGCGGGGAAAAGGAGTGATCGAATCGAGGTCAGCCGATGAGCCGAACCAGCAAGGAAAGTCGTTCCGGTAAGAACGAATTGCAAAGGAAGTCTCCGCCTTTTGTGAGGTTCAATTTCACAGTCCATGCGCACCAACCCGTAGGCAACCTGCCGTGGGTCTTTGAGAAGGCCTACGAAACCTGTTACGGTCCGTTTCTCGAGCTGATGGCCCGCCACCCTTCCATACGGTTCTCCTACCACATTTCAGGGCCCCTGCTGGAGTGGCTTGAGGAGAGGAGACCGGAGCACCTCGACCTTTTGGGCTCTCTTGTTGAACGGGGACAGGTGGAACTGCTGGGTGGAGCCTTTTACGAACCGATCGTAACGGCTGTTCCCAAGCGGGATGCCCTCGGCCAAATCGAGCTTATGAGGGAATACCTGCGGGAGCGGTTCGGCTTTGAAGTGCGTGGAATGTGGCTTGCGGAACGCGTGTGGGAGCCTCACCTGCCTGCTTTGCTGCGCCAAGGCGGCATGGAGTTTACTCTGGTGGACGATACCCATTTCCTTGCAGGAGGCGTCCTGCCTGAGGACCTGCACGGATATTTCCTGGCCGAAGAGGCAGGCTCCTTCATCAAGCTCTTCCCGCTCCTGGAGAGCCTTCGCTACGCAATCCCTTTCGAGGAACCGGCGGCAACCTTGTCGCTGCTGCAGCACTTCGCCGAACAGCAACGCGGCACGGTGGTTGTGTACGGTGATGACGTTGAAAAATTCGGAGTATGGCCCGGAACCTACAAGAGGTGCTATGAGGAAAAATGGCTCGATCGGTTCTTAACCGCGCTGGAGGAGAACAGCGCTTGGATCTCCATTGTCTTCCTTTCGGAGGCCATCGAACAAACCGAGCCGCGCGGTATCGTCTACCCGCCTGAAACCTCATACACCGAAATGAACGAATGGACCCTGCCGCCCGAAGTTGCGGGTGCCTATCGCGCGTTGAGGCACCGCGCCAAGGAGGATCCTCAGCTTTCTGCAGCATTGCCGTTCGTGCGCGGGCCCTCGTGGCGAAGCTTCAGGCGCAAATACCCCGAGATCCGGCGGCTTTACGCACGGGCGCTTGCAATCTCGCAGCGAGTCGGGACCATGCCTGAGGACAGCCGCGGCAGGGAAGCCAGGCGGGAGCTTTATCGCGGCCAATGCAACTGCCCTTACTGGCACGGCATTTTCGGCGGCCACTACCTGCCCCACCTGCGCGAAGCCGTGTGGCGGCATTTGCTCAACGCAGAACGTATAGCCGACGAAATCCTGCCGGACGGCCCTGAAGGAGCGAAGGGCGTGGTGGAGAGCGCTGATCTGGATCTTGACGGCAGGCCCGAGGCTTACCTGCGGAACGAGAAGCTCGGAGTAATCGTCTCGCCCGTTGGAGCTGCAGCCGTTGAGCTTGACCTCAGGCCGTGGGGACTGAACTT
>CAZGYL010000417.1:0-5080 GCA_964529985.1 uncultured Planctomycetia bacterium
GCCCGCTAATGCGGGCATCGAGGGGCGAAAGGGTGTCTACGAATTAGGCACGGTCATATAAGAGCTCTGACAATATCAATGACCGTAAGGCCTCTGCCTGCAAGCCTGCGGCGGTCGAGTTGAATGACAGCTTCTTTTTCTTCGCCTCCTATAAGCTCTACGGAAGCTACACCCTCAAGAACCGAGAGGCGGTCGCTCAGCACTTGATCAGCCCAGTCGTACAGTTCGTCTATAGGAACGGGCCCTGTAAGCGCAAGCTGCACGACCGCCTTCGAGTTCGGATCGAACTTCAAGACTTTGGGCTTTTCAGCGCCTTCGGGCAGTTTGTCAAGTACAAGATCGAGCTTTTCCCTGACGTCGGTCGCCGCTTGGTCCGGATCGACGGTAAGCTGAAATTCAAAGAGCGTTTGGCACACGTTTTCCATGCAAGTCGAGGTCATGTGCTTGAGGCCGTCGATCGTGGCCAGCACATCTTCGATTTCGCGCGCAACTTCCTGCTCCAGCTCCCTGGGGCTTGCACCGGGCCATACCGTGATCACGGTGACGAAAGGGAGTTCCACGTGGGGGAATATGTCAAGCCCAAGGCGGACGGCCGTAGCTGCTCCGATAAGCAGCAGAACCAATACGGCCGACAGTGTGGCGACGGGTCTGGAAACACAGCGACGGGGAAGACTCACTTTTTCCCCTCCACGCGTTTCCGCAGCTTCGGTTTTCCACCCGGCAGAGCTTTTCCGATGCGAACGCGGTCTCCGTCGTTGAGGGAATCCTGACCGCGTACGACCACGCGGTCCCCTACACCCACTGCACCGGTTCGTATCTCAACAAAGCCCTCCGAGCGCAGGCCGGTCACAACAGGCACCGCAAGCACGCGCTCTTTTTTCAGCAGGAAGATTATTTCCCCTCTCCGGCGCAGGAGCACCGCTTGCTGGGGAACGGCGACCGATCGGCGCTTTTCCAAGACGATTCGGAGCTCAGCGAGTGCTCCCGGAACGAAACAGTCTGAATCTCCGGGCACGTAAGCTTTTATCAGGAAGGTGCGGTACGCAGGATCGACTGTAGGGCTGCGATTAGCGACGACCGTTTCTTTGGCTTCCCCAGCACCTTCACCTCAAGTCGCGTTTGACCGGGCCGAACGCGCGCGTAGAAACGATGCGCCAAGTAAGCCTGAATCTCCAGCTCGGAAGGATCTGCAAGAAAGAGCACGGGGTGCCCGGCCTCAGCGAACTCACCCGGTTCGCGCAGGCGCTTGGTGACAACGCCTGTTATCGGAGCCAGAATGGTGGCATCCGAAAGGCGCTTTTCTGCTATTTGCAGGGAAAGGCGGGCCTGTTCCTCCTGCTGTTCGGCCAGGTCAAGCAGAGCCAGAGCATGTTCTTCGGTCGCCTTAAGCGCATTGCGTTTTGTAAGCGCCTGCTCGTAGGCGACCTTGCTTACGGCCTTATCCTCGCGGAAAAGGCGCGCGTAGCGTTCAAAGTCGCGTTCCGCCTGCTGCAGCTCGGCCCGCACGCGCTTGAGATTGGCTTCGCGCTCTCTTACTGCAGCCTGCGCCACTGCAAGAGCCTCGGCTGCTATTGCACGGGATCTTTCGAGCTCGGTGTGTTCAAGTACAAAGCAGACGGTTTTTCCCGCTTCAACCCGATCGCCCTCATCTACAAGAAGTTTTTCGATTGTCCCCGCGATCAGAGGGGAGACAGCGCAGGTGTTTTTCGCCGCCAGAGTCGCCTGCACGGTGACCACTTCCTGAAAAACCCGTTCTTCAACGGGAGCGACCGTGACGGGCCGGATCTGCGTCACCCCGGAGTCGGTTTCACCCGGACCGCAGCCCGCAAGCAGAAAAGCTACTGTGCTTGGGAGCGCCCAGAGCAGAGATCGTCTCAGTTTTTCTCGCTGCATTCTTACGTCCCCTCAGCGTCCGGTTGAGGGCCGAGTCCGCATACGTCCGAAAGGGTTACGGCGGCAAGCGCCCGGCGGTATGAAGCAACCCGGGCCGCTGAATCGGCCTGTTCGGCGGCCCTTTCCGCAGCAAGGACGTCCGCCAGCGTACCAATCCCTTCCCTGAACAAGGCGCGGGCCTGCTTGAGCTTCCGCTGGGCCAGCCGGAAGGCGCTTGCAGCAAGCTTCTCAGCTTCACAAGCTTTCTTGTACGCGTGGTGCGCCCTTACAACCTGGAGCATGATAGCCAGGTAGAGTTCCTCGCTGCGTTCTTTTGCCCGCTGGAGTTCTGTTTGGGCTTCCCTTACCTGGTGGACCCTCCGGAACCCTTCAAACAGATTGACGATACCTGCCAAGCCGTACTGCCAGCTTTGCTTGAAGACGGTAAGAGAGTCGGAAGTCTCAACGTAGGATGCCGCGATATTCAACACCGGCAGGAAAGCAGCAAGCGCTGCGTACACGGCGGCTTTGGAAAGGCCCGTGTCGGCCGCACTGGGACCGGGTGATCGAGGGTTCCTGGTGTGCGGTGATTTAGTGTGCGGCTTCGGGCGGGCTCAGTGTTCATGCGGCAATGACTTCTTGACGCCTTTTTCATGCAAACGCTTTTCACTCTGTCCATGCTGCGCGGCCCACCCTCCCATCCAGTGAGCCGACCATTTGCCGGCGCACGTGCCTGAGTGGCATGAGCTCCGAGTTCGGTACTACGGGGCCGCGTCGTCGACTATCCGGCGCGCAGGCCATACCGAGCGAGTGGCTGATCCTCGTTGACGAGTACCCGCAGAGCTCCCCCGGGGCGAAGACCCGCCCGTGCCCGACGACTGGGAAGCGTCATCGCGGAAAGGAAGGATCGCGGGCCATCGGGGAACCGCGGCCGGCAGCGGAGAGAGTGCATAGGTCCTGAGTGAGCAGAACGCGTTCTGAGGACGTTTTCCAGGGGAATCAACACCGACAAAGTTGGTGAGCCGTGGGCATCTGCGCCTGAGGTGCATGCGTCTGGTCAGGAGGAGTCCAAAGCGCGTGTTTCGCCTCTGTTTGAGCGTCGCGAGGGGGGATGCGTAGAATGTGGGATAAAGAGAGCGCGAAAGCGAGAGGAGACTCTTCCAAACATGAATCCGCGAACACTTCTGGCTGTAGGGATAGGGGTTTTACTTTCTTGCGCTCCCTGTAAGCCGCCAGCTCCGACTCAACACCTAAGTGGCCGAATCGGTGTATGTTTGGATAACGAAGGGGAGCTCGCGCCTCAGGTCTTCTCGTTTATCAAGGAGCTCGGCCTCGGTCTTTTTGAGACGGACAGCGATCGTTACAGCTTCGTCTCCTCTTTGTATGAGAAGCTGGATGTAAATCTTTACACAGTTGTGAACGAAGGTCAAACCCAAAACCTCGAGGATACCATAGCTTGGCTCAAAGAGCTGAGAACGAAGATGCCACTGGTCCGGGGCATATTTGTCTACGAGCCTTCCGACATCGGAGTCAACCTCAAAAGGGCCCGACGGGTGAAGCGAGCTGCAAGGCAAGTGTTTCATCGAAGTATCGATTACGGCTTCTTGCTTTATCCGTGGAAGATCGAAAAATTCCGCGCCGCTTTAAAGCAAGTCTGCTCCTCTCCGTTCGTCGACCTGGTGGGGCACGACGACTATAGCTGCTTCGATTCCATAAAAAAACGCACGCAAGTCTTGCTCCGTTTTTGCAGAGCCTACCGCAAAAGGAGCTTTGTTTACCTTCCTGTTGGTTTGTCCCTTTGGAGCGCACGAAAAAGGCCTTCGCCCTTTGCTTGAAAGCCGGCGTTGATCTGATTTTTCTGGCAGTTCAGTCACATATATCACAAGAAAGAATTTCGAAGGTTCAAAAGGATACTGGAGAAGCATTTTAGGGCTGCCTCCGGATAGAACCTTGAAGACCCTTTGAGCCGAAGAGAGAGCGAAGGGTCGCTTGGCGTTGGAAAATCTCATTGGGATCAACCAGTTTGGGTCCGCAGCGAATTTGCCACAGCAGCGCCGAATCTCCCGCACAGAACATGATCCCCTACAAGTCTGCCGGCTTCAAAAAGACGGGCTTATTGAAAAGACCAAGGAAGGGTGTCGCCTCCTCAGGCCGGTTTTGGGTGAAACCCGCCCGGCCGATACCGGCGCTCTCCGGGGAAGCAACGTCGCAAGGGGGCGGCGCTGAGGACGTTGACGGGCAGAAGGATACTGCTTCGTCGGCAAAGCCTTGGGCAAACCCAAGGCTTTTTTATCTTGCCAATGCGCCAGAGCGGAGCCTTTGAAGCGACATTCGGATATTTTGAGAGGGCATCGAAGGGTAAAAAATCTTGCATTGCGGGGCAAAGCCCCGCTGAGGATCTTGCCGTTGACGTTCCCTTTCGTTCGGAGGCCACATGTAAGGCGACGGAACGGGAAAGGAGAAAACCCGCGGAAAATTTGAATTCCTCAGAAGTGAATAAGGCGCTTCGTACCAGCAGGAGAGCGATCAGCTGCTCCTCCGCGATAGCCGTTGAAACGATCAGGTTCGAAACGCGGCCGAAGTTGTACGTCGCCGTTTGACATCCTCCGAAGTTACCCGCCTTGCATTGCAAGGCAGCATAAGTTAATCCTAGGTTATATCTTCAACGCGCCAGCAGAAAGCCTTTACACCCTCCTTACCCGCGGTTTTACGCAATTGCCTTATTTCCTCCATCAAGAGCCTCGCTTCATCATTTCCAGCGACAACGGCAAGAGCCGAATTCTTCGCGGGCCAAACGTGTGTGTTGAGATGGGGACCACTTTGTTGCCCGACACCCGTGACCTCTTCCCAGCGCGTGTAACTTCTCAAGTCAAGCTTGTCCAGAATCTCCATGATTTCTTCATGTATTGCAATGTTGTACGCAATGAAAACAAACGTCATCGTATTGGCCCTCCCATGTTTCGCTGCGTCCGCTTCTCGAAGAGCGAGTATATTATCGGCACAAGGACAAGTGTAACGAGTGCCGAAAGTGAGAGCCCTCCTATCGCGGTTATGCCAAAGGGCTGCCACATCTCAGCCCCTTCTCCGCGAGAGATCGCCAGGGGTAACATCCCGAACAGTGTTGTGAAGGTTGTCATCAATACAGGTCGAAGTCGGTGGCGTCCCGCCTGCTTGATGGCATCGTGGAGGGACAGGCCACGCGCCCGCA
>CAZGYL010000418.1:0-5049 GCA_964529985.1 uncultured Planctomycetia bacterium
GTTTCAGGCGCAGGCTGCCGAAGGCAAGCAGATCGCACTTACCGACAGCTCACAGCTGTTGGCTCTTCTTTTCAATCCTTACACCCTGCAGGTGGAAAAGCCTCAGCGCGTTTCCACTGAAATTGCAGGCGCTGCAATTACTCCCACTTCGAGCACAAGCGGCGGTGATCCTTTCCTGAAGAATTACGGACCGCTTTATCTCAAGAACGGACCATCACCCCGCATTCCTCGAAGGCCGTCGTTCAGGAGCCCTATTCGACCTGGGTGGTAGGCGCGCTGAACTTATCGCCTCAAGCACAGACTAAACGCAGCGATTCCTGGAACGCGCATTTTGTTGCGCGCTTTTTTTCAATCAAGAGAAGCGCACGCACGACTCTTGCGTGCGTTCTCCTTTTCCTCGCTTTGCTAGAGA
Organism: uncultured Planctomycetia bacterium; assembly: GCA_964529985.1. Classification (GTDB taxonomy): domain Bacteria; phylum Planctomycetota; class UBA8108; order UBA8890; family UBA8898; genus CAZGYL01. The sequence goes on from CAZGYL010000418.1 coordinate 413, forward strand.
GCTTGGAAGTCGAAGGGGCTGCCTTCTTAGGGTATGAGGCGATTGATTCCGCGCGCCCCACCTTTCTTGCAGTCGGAGACACTCAAAGGACAAGCAATTGGGAATTCTGGCGCGAGCGCAACTTTGAAACGACTCAGAAGCTGCTCCGGGAGATGGCCCGCAGAAAACCGGCTTTCGTCCTGCATTTGGGCGACCTTACCGCCCGGGGAAGCTCGCGGAAACACTGGGAGTACTTTGACAAATGGAGCAAGCCTTTGCGCGAGGCGGCGATTCCGGTCTGTCCCGTTCTCGGCAACCATGAGTACTATGGAAGAAACAATACGGCGTTGAGCAACTTCCATGCGCGTTTTCCCTACCTTCACAACCGTACCTGGTACTCTTTCAGCTGGCGCGGGGTGTTATTTATCTGCTTGAACGGCAACTTCGGGGATTTGGAGGAAAAGGAAAGGGCCGAACAGCTTACCTTTTATCAGGGCCGGCTCAAACAGGCCGAAGCCGACCCTTCCTGTCGTTTCGTCGCGGTGTGCTGCCACCATCCTCCTTATTCCAACGGCAAGGTCGTATCCCCGAGTGCGGAGGTGGAGAGACTCTTTGCAAAGCCTTTTGAGGCTTTCCCGAAGCCCGGGCTGTTTCTAAGCGGGCATTGCCATTCATACGAGCATTTTTTCCGTTCAGGCAAGCACTTTATAGTATCAGGAGGAGGCGGGGGGCCGCGCCACAAGCTCAATATCAACCCGAAAACAAGGCGCTACAACGACCTTTTCAAAGGCCCCGCAAAAAGATTCTTCCATTTTCTCCAAATCACATATCGAAAAGAGGGGCTGCTCGTTGAAGTGATCGCGTTTGAGAAAAAAAAGAATTCTTTCGCCAGGGTAGATTCTTTTCTCGTGCGCTGTAAATAGAGCGCGGTTTCGGACGCCGACCCGTCGATCCAAAGAGCTATCGCAGGCTGAAGGCCCAGGTCGGGTCCTTGCTTAGAACCTGCTCCTCGTTCGGAAGTTCCGCTTCAAGAAACTTCAACGCTTTACACGCCCCGGCAAGGCGGTCCCTACAGACCAAGATAAGTGCCGCCCTGGCGATGTAAGGATAGGAGCTGCCGTAATCCAGCCCTCGAAGTCCGGGCTTTATGTGAGGGGCGACGACACGGAAAGTCTTCTCGAAAAGCTCCTTCCATGTCGTGTAATAGCGTACGCGGCCTTCGGTGCGTTCTCCCACAACAAGGTAGTACGGAGCGGCGTAACGTGGATCGTAGGATTCCGGGTTCGTCAGCATGCCTATTTGCAGGCGTGCGAAGTAGTCTCTTGGTATCCGCGCTTCCTTGTAGCCTGCGCGCAACGCATGATCAAGGGACCAAACCAGAAAATTCTGCTGCCAGGGTGCAAGTGTGAGCCACTTGCGGCGCTCAGCCGGCGGCCGCCCCCTGACGTAAGCGTCCGAAGCACCGATGGTATAGGTTCCGAGAGGCGTTGCGTGGGGGCCTGTTACAAAATCCAGGTATGCAGCAAGATTCGTTTTGACTTTCGCATCGAAGTAGGTACGGGCAGGATCCGTATCAGGCGCTGTTTTCGCCGCGTCCACAAGCTGGCGCAGCGCCCAGGCCTCGCCGCGTACCTGATCCGGCAAAAGAAGCCCCTTTGCGCCTTTGCGGTAGACGGCGTTCTGTTTGAGCATGCACCAGTTCGCCCAAAACACCATTTCCTCCAGGTAGTAGGCTTCACCCGTAAGCAGATAAGGCACAAAAGCAAGCGAAGGCTGGTGTGCTGCATCAACCTGGTAAGGCGATACGGCAGGCCTTACGTAAGGCCGATCGGGCGCGGCACGGGGTTTGATCTGCTCCAGCGTCCCGCGCCGGTTGAGTGAAAAACCGGGGTGCTTGTCGATCGATAAGAAAGATCCGGTGCTTCTATCCCGCACGTGAACAGGAAAGCTGCCGGCAAGCTCGCCCGTTCCCCAAACAACCTTCCAAGCCGAAAGATCGCCGCTCAGTAGAGAAACCACGGTCCAGGCCGGATAAGGTCCCAGATCCTCTCTTCCGCCTGTGGTGGGGAAATACCCCGTGATGACACCGTTTTCAAGGATCCCGCGCCGCGAGCGCTCCCACCTTCTCCAAGTCCGCTTCACCCTCTCCGGGTCGAGGGCAAGGTGCGTGTCGTATGGTGGGAGCAGGCCGGTTCCAGCGAGGTAGGCCGGATCGAAAAATACATATGCGCGCGGGGGAGCTTCGCCCCACCAAAAGATCTTGCGCCACCTGCTGTATGCGAAGTGGCCCAAGGAGCGGTCTTTGCCTTTCAGCCAGTAAGGCAACCGCCCGCGCCAAAACCCTACCGAACGTTCGGTGAAAACCGCCCTTCCGCCCACTCGAATCGTAACCTCGTAAGGTATGTTGCCCGGCGTGTCAACCCACGAGTTCTCTACAACGACTTCAACTCTGACGGCTTTGAGATCCCGGTACCACCTGAGGCCGAAAGTTACCAGCAGATCCTTGTCCGGCTCACCTGAAGGAATGCATGGAGGACCGGTCAAGCGTAACTCGGAGCTCAGAGGGCCGTGCAGATACCAGGTCATGGGGAACGCGCAGTCCCGGGCCGCAGCTTTTTGCAGGAAACTGGAAGCAACCGCCTTGCTGAGCGTTCCGTCGGGGAACCGGAACTCCACCTCTGCTGAGAATCCTTCAGGGAGATCGGACAGCGCGTGCCTCGCACTCTGAACCCTGCGGCAGGCTCCGAAACGGACAAAAGCAGACTTTCCAGCCTCAAGCGGCCCTAAGAACAGCGTAACCACTGCATGCTTCAAGGAACCATCGGCGTAGTGTCGCTTGGGGTCGATTTGGCATTGCAGCCGGCGTCCTGCAAGTTGGAAAGCTACGTTTTCCCGTACGGTACCTTTGGGAAACGGCATGCCGAAAGTCACAGGAATGTTTCCGCCGTTCCTCTCGGTTTGGATCCGAATCGTACCCAGCGGTCGGAATCCCTCAGCCGCTCCTTCAAGCTCGGCATGGATAAGGATCAAGCCTGCAGCCGCCAACGCAAAGAGTAAGAGGTTGTTCCGAATGACTTTCCGATTCCAAGCGATATGCATTCCAAAACTCCTTCCTCAGGCTTTACAGCCCTCAGGTAAGTGTACACTCAACGCCCCGGAGTTTTAAACCGCAGAAAGGGCCGCGACTCCGAGCTTTCGGACCGCTATAATGGTGGGCCTGACGGAGGTGACGTATGCGCACAAACGGTTTCTGGGCCCTTGATAAAGGAGTCATTTTCCTGAATCACGGTTCTTTCGGCGCCTGTCCCAGAGCTGTCCTTGAAGAGCAGACGCGCATTCGGGCCCATATTGAAAGCAACCCGACGAAGTTTTTCCTCTTTGAGCACTTCGAGAAGTTGGCCGAAGTGCGCCGGGCTCTGGGAGCATACCTCGGGGCGGATCCGGAAGACCTTGTTCTTACACCGAACGCCACTTACGGAGTTAATGCGGTACTCGCCTCTCAAAGAATCGGCCCGGGTGAGCAGATACTGGTTACAAACCACGCCTACGGGGCTTGCAACAACGCGGCCGCCTATTTCGCCGCCAAATGCGGAGCGGTGTTGAGGACTGCTCGAGTGCCTTTCCCGCTCCGATCCCCGCGGGAAATCGTAAACTCCATCCTCTCTGCGGTTACACCGAAAACACGCCTTGCAGTGCTTGATCATGTGACAAGTTCAACGGCTCTCATCTTTCCCGTACAGGAACTTGTAAAAGAACTGGAGGCTCGAGGCGTCCCAGTGCTTATCGACGGCGCGCATGCACCTGGAATGCTGGATTTGAACCTGAAGCACCTGGGAGCATCGTACTACGTGGGCACATGCCACAAATGGCTTTGCGCCCCGAAAGGTGCTGCATTCCTTTACGTCAGGAGTGATCTCAAAGACCAAGTAGTAAGCCCGGTTGTGGGACACGGTCTTACTTGGCCCGAAGAACGCGCCACACGGTTCCATAACCTCTTTGACTGGCCCGGGACGTTTGATCCGTCGGCTCTTCTTGCGGTTCCCACAGCACTTGAGATCCTCCAGGCGTCGGTACCGGGTGGCTGGCCTGCTTTGCGGATAAAGAACGCCCGGCTTGCGCGCCGAGCGCTGGCTTTGATCTGCGAGGAGTTGGATCTCCAAGAACCCGCGCCTGCAGAGCTCACAGGCTCAATGGCTACTGTGATCCTGCCGCTTAAGGCCGATACCATGCCGAAGCAACATTGGCTTGTACCGGCGCTTCAGCAGGAACTTTCCGAACGCTACAAGATCGAGGTGGCGGTTCCACCCTGGGAGGGCGAGCAAGTCCTGCTTCGCCTCTCAGCCCAGCTCTACAACGAGCTTGAGGACTACCGACGCTTGGCGCAGGCGCTTAAGGAAATACTCGCTCGTTATTGATATGTGCTGAGCCCCTTCGTACGGCCGGCCGGATCAGTAAATGGGCTCCACCGCGTCGGGCTCAACCCTCATCAGAGCTCCTTGCGATATGAACGAAACACGGAGCAGTATGTATACGTTTCCGCAACGCTTCACCACTTCACCTTCAAGTCCTTTGTAAGGGCCGAAGCGGATGCGGCAAAGCTGACCGACTTTTATCTCAGGGAAAGGATCGAGCTTCGCTTCACCTTTTATCGCCCTTTC
>CAZGYL010000419.1:0-5032 GCA_964529985.1 uncultured Planctomycetia bacterium
GATCTCGTGCGAACGGCGGTCCGCCGCCGTAACAGGCGAAAGGTCATCTTTAAGCTCAACCGTGAAATCCGTTCGATAAACCTCAAGGATCGCCTCAGAGGCCTTAAGCGCAGCGCACACCGCAGCGATAAGGAGATTCCTGTCGACGATTTGCACCCCCTCGCCGCCTTTCCTGTGGCTCTTCTCCACTTATTGCACCTCAACAGTCAGTTCATGGATCGACCAGTAGAGCCCTTGTGTACTGCCGGTCTGTACGATCTTTATAAATCGAGCATAAAGAGGTTTTTTGAACTCGTACACTGTTACAGGTCCCTGAGGTTTACTGACCAAAACCGGCCTGCCCCAGGTTTTCCCATCAAATGAGACGTAAATCTCGCTGCCGCGCGGATAATCGCCCGGCGACCGCCGCGTATCCAGTACGATCTTCTTTACGGCCTGCTCGCGTCCCAGGTCTATCACGAACCACATTCCCGGACGCATGGGAGTGTTCGTGGTCCACCGGGTTTCCGGCCTCTTATCGAAAGCCTTGAACGCCTCGCCTGAGTTGTGCGACGCAGTTGCCGACAACTTGGCATTTGCAAAAACCGTTCGGATCGCGCTTATCGTCGCACGGGCCGTCGGTCCCATAGCAGGATCTTTCTCATATTGCGTGGCGAGCTCAAGGGCTTCGCGGCAAGGAAAGCGCCTGAGGCCTTCGATCAAAACCTTCCTCTCCTCGGCTGTTTGAGCGAACCCGAGAGCCTCTTCAATAAGCTTGACGGTTTCCCTGGCCGGACGGTTCGCGCCCCGGCAAAGCAGACTGACATATCCCTTGAAAGCAGCACGCCTGAGGGGCGTCTCCCGTGCCTCCCGTACCAATCGCTTCAGGTCGGGAAGCGGTTCCTGGGTCGGCCAAGCGGCAAGCGCTTCCACAGCCGCCTGCACAAGTCCGGGATCCCCGCTTCGCCCGGCCTCCCGCACCGCTTCGAGCGCCTCCGGCGTGCCTACAAGCGGAAGCAACCCGACTATCCCGGCTTTCGCTTCTTTCTCAACCCGCCTCAGAGCCCCCACAAGCGCATGCGCTATGATCTTTCGCCCCTTCAATCTTTTTACAACGGCGCTCAGCGTCTTAAGAATTTCGGGCCGTTCGGCCTTGCGCCGTATATAAAGGTCCATAAGTTTTTCAAAATCCTGCGGGCCTGTGAGAGAAGCAAGGGCATTGTAAGCTTTCTTGCGTACAGTAGGATCCCGATCGCAAGCTGATTCAAACAAGAGGGGAAGCACTCCTTCAGCCCGCCTGGAAACAAGTATTTCCAAAAGGACCGCCTTACTCGGGCCTTCCAGGTTACGCACGGCCCGACTGAGAGAAACATCGACCTTTGGGCCTCTAAGTGCCGCAAGGGCCGACCGCGCGGCACGGCCGAGATCGTTCTCCGTGCAAGCGAGCTTAAGAAGCGGTTCCACTGCAGCTTCAGTACCTATGGCTGCAAGCGCCTCAACAGCCGCCATACAAACGCGTTCGTCCGGACTCTCACCCAGAGCTCTGAGAACAGCCGGGCAAGCGACCTTATCCCCTCGCGTCCGGAGGATATCAATGAGGATGAGCTTGGTCTTCTTATCCGCTTCCTTGAGAGCCAGGCCGATGGCCTCGCTTATATCAGCTCCCGGTGTCGTAAGCAAAAGGCGCTTTGCGCCGTTTCGGAAGAAACGCCTTCGGTCCTTAAGAAGCCGAATCAGCTCCGGAACCGCAGCCCCCCGTTCACACTCAAGAATCCCTCCATAAGCCGCAAGCCGGATCGGGGGTGCGACCGAAGAAAGCCGCGCCATGTCCCGAAACACCTTCAACGCCGTGTCTTTCCCGCCTTTCCGCGCCACACTGCGAGCACAAGCAACGATTGACTCGTTAAGCAAGTTCCGAAGGGAGCGGGGCGCTCTGCTGTTGAGCAGAATCTCCAGAGCCTTCTCCCCTCCGATTCGTCCCAAAGCCCTGATTGCAACGCGTGCAAGGTCTTCGTTCGCGCTCTTTACATAAGGGGCGACACCTTCGATCGCCGACGGATCGCCGCGCTCACCGAGAGAACCGATCATGCCGACCTTGAGTCGGTCGGGCACCTTCGAAAGCGCCTCCAAGAGGACGGTTGTAACCTCCGGGTAAGGCAAATGCTGCAAGGCGAACCGCGCCATATGCGAAAGCTTCTCATCTCCCAAGTACTTGGCAACGGGGACGACACACCTGGCGGTGCCTATACGTCGCAAAATCCGCATTACGAATTGCCTGCCCGCGTACGTGGCCTCCGGATCGGCAAGTACCTCAAGCAGATGATCTTCCGCCCAGCGGATCAGCCTTGGAGATGCTCCGCGCAACGCTTCTTCCAAAGCGGCGAGTTTTCTTCTTCGCTTGCCGAAATCCCAGGTCTTTACGGCCTCGAAAGTGCTCAAGGGAATCCAAAGCGAAGGCCTTTCTTCCCCGGGGAAGTACGGTGGAACCTCTGTCAGCGTGACCCTGCCTGTAGCAGCCCATTCCGTGCCCCGCTGTAACGTAAAGGCAAAGCCCGCACAACACATCTGCTTGGGCCCGTGGCCCATGGTGGTGTGGAAAATACGCCCCTTTCCGTAAGTTACGGTGAAAAGTACGGGCTCATGACGTCCGGTTCCTCCTGTCTTCGGGTCGGCCCAAGCTGTCGCAAGCAAGGTCAGGTTCTCAGCAGGTCCCCGAAGTTCGCTGTAGAGCTCATCGGCCACGTGCCTCCATTTGCCGGGAAGCCCCCAGGTAATCGGGTGCAAGGGATTTCGAACAACCACAAGGTACGGCCATTGTTTCCCATGTGATCCGGCGCGGCCGGGTCGCGTATCCCGTATGAGCTTCCCTCCTTCCCAGTACACCATTGGGCCCCATTTCTCATTGCGGCCTCCCCAGCCTCCCAGTCCGATCATCTCGTTGTACTCGGGCCAGTCGGGGAAAGCATTGTCCGCTGCATGTACAACCACAAGTCCCCCGCCGTTCCGAATGAACCGCACAAAGGCCTTCTTGGTTTCTTCAGGCCAAGCCCGGCCGTTGTAATTCGAAAGCACGACATCGTAACGCGAGAAATCGGGCTTGAACTTCGAGACGTCTTTAGGAGTCGTCGCAACGTCGACCCGGAAGATCCCGGCATCCTCCAGGATCTCCTTGAGCACGGGTGTTGTAGCGCGCCAATTGTGGTTGTTCTCTCCATCGATGATCAGCACCCTGATCTCGATCGGCTCGTCAAGCACCTTGATCCTGATATTCTTCCACCGCACCTTAAGTCCGGGGGTGCGTGTGGCGTGGACCTGCAAGCCGATGAAACCGCGCGCAGTGAGCGAATCCCTTAAGTCCGCCGCTTTCACCCCGTTCAAGTAAGTGACGATATGATCACCTACCGCCTCGATGCGGAAGTGATTCCACCGGCCGTGTTTAAAAGCCGCCCGGGCTTTGGGATTGTTCTTGAGGGGGAAGAGCCACCCACGCCGGGCTTCGTCATAGATGCCTCCGGTCCAAGCCCGCTCGGAAGGATCTATCTCAACCTGATAGCCGTGCACCCGGCCGTTGCGGTACCAAGGATAACTGTTGCTCCGGATCTGGATTCCGGAGTTGAGACCTTCATCGACTTTGAAATCCAACTCCAGAATAAAATCTCCGAATGTCTCCTCCGTACAGAGAAAGCTGTTGGGCGTGCCGGGAACCGTTATTCCGACAATCGCGCCGTCTTCAACGACGTACTTGGCCTTGCCTCCACGCTGAATCCAGCCCCGCAAGGTCCGCCCGTCGAAAAGGCTCTTCCAGCCCTGCTCTTCCTCCCCCGCCATGCAGCAGCTTTGAGCGATCGACCGCGCCGAGGAGAAGATCAAAACGGCCGCCAGAGCCGCTCCCGCAAGTTTGCGTGCCTGTTTCATGGTCTCTTTCCTCGCAGTGCCGAAACGGATAAGTCTGTAAACCTCACTCCTACACGAAACTCCGGACAGAAAGACTATTTTGCCCCCGAATGCATAAAAAATACAGGGCTGTGGCTGCCCCCTCTTTCACACCTACGGCCGTCTGATCTACCATGGAGTCGGTTAGAAAGCCCCGAACGCGGACGGCCGCACCTGCAGATCGCCCTGCAAACAACGGAGGAAACTTATGAATCAAGAAACACAAAACGGATACGCGCGGAACGAAGCCCTGTTGCCGCCGGCGTTCACAAGCCGCCGGAGCTTTTTCCACAGGGCCGCATGTTTGCTTTTGATTTGCGGAACGCTTCTCCGGGCCGCCCATGTGAGTTTTGTGTCCCGGACGATCACTCTGGGCGGCGAGAAGTATCGTTACGCTCTTTACATTCCCGCCGGCAAGCCCCCGAAAACCGGCTGGCCTTTGATCGTCTTCCTTCACGGAATCGGAGAGCGGGGAAGCGACGGCCGAAAGCAGACCACAGTCGGAATCGGTCCGGCCATTCGAGCGCACCCCGATTGGTTCGACTGTCTGGTACTTATGCCTCAATGCAGGCGGGCTTATTGGTGGCACAAGGGCCCCATGCCCGAAATGGTGCTTGCCCAGATCGACGCTGTTGTGAAAGACTTTCCGGTTGACCCTGATCGCATAGCGCTTACCGGCTTGTCCATGGGAGGCTTCGGCACCTGGATTCTGGGGGCCAGGTATGTAGAACGCTTCTCGGCTCTGGGACCCATATGCGGCGGCGGCAACGTAGAGGACGCCCCTGTGCTTTCATGCCTTCCCATTTGGTGCTTCCACGGGGACGCCGACCGAGCCGTCAGCGTGGAGCGATCCCGCCGAATGGTAAAAGCAGTCGAGCAATGCGGAGGCAGGATAAAGTACACCGAATACCCGGGCGTAGGACACAACTGTTGGGATCGAGCCTATGGGACGGCCGAGTTTATAGCGTTCTTGAAAGAAAGCAGACGCCCGGCTCCGCCTCCGCTTCGTTTCAAGGCCCTCTTTGCAGGTGCCGGTCTCGGGGCGTGGAAGATCGCAGAAGCCGGGCCCGGCCACTGGAAAGTCGCTGGGGACGGATCTCTGATTTACGACGGCAAAGGC
>CAZGYL010000420.1:0-5007 GCA_964529985.1 uncultured Planctomycetia bacterium
ACGAGGCGCCCGAGAAGAGGTATCCGAGGATCGAGATGGCGTCGGCGATATTCAGAGCGCCGTCATCGTTGGCATCGCCGCGCACGAACTGCGGTTTGGCGACAGACGGCTCGACCTTCCAAACCTCAAATATCACCGCATCCCCGCCGTTCGGATCGCGCGGGCCTCCCGGTCCGTCGTTTGAGGCGCCTTGGAGCTGGTGCAACCGAATATAGCCGCTTGTAACTTCAAGGGTCGGGCTGTTGGGCGGATCGAAGGTGGGCAGCCCGTTCTCATCCATATTGACGAATCTCGGATCCGGCGGTATGCCGTCGCCTAGAGGTGGTATCCTGCAGTTGAAACCGACCCGAGCGTAAACTCCTTCACCTCTTTCAGCAGGCTCGGTTTCACCTTGGCACCACTGTGCCTGATCAAAGTCCAAGACCAGCACTACGGCCCTATCCATGTTGATCTCTTCTCCTTCACCTCCGTCTTCCACAATGATTGTATGGGCATGCACGTTGTCGCTGTCACCGAATGCGCCTACAAAACGGTACAAGCCGTTCGGTACATCGATCCGGAAGTGGATTCCTTCCCTCGAGCTGGTACCGGGAACAGCAGTGCAAGGAGGCTCGAAACAAGGACTTGCGAAATTCTTTGCGCCGATGAACTGATCGTAGAGTTCCTCGGGGCAACCGCTTGTGAATTTACCGCGGTTGTTCTCAGAGTCATCAAAAGGCCCGAACCTACCATAGCCGTTGCGCGAATTATCACCGGGCCTGGTTACCTCGTAACCCCACCCCCGATCGGGATTATAAGCAAGCCCGCCGGGACCAAGTGCACTTTGCGACACCTTTGTGTACATTTCACCCGGCACGTTGTACGTCTCACATGTGGTTCCGTCGGCACCGAAAGCAAAAGCCCAAATGAGTTCTGCGTCGGGCTCGGAAGCCGGCGGGGTGCATTCAAATTCTTCCTCAAGCTGGATCACGTTCACCCTGGCGGTCGCCGAAGCTTCGTCACCGTTCTCATCGCGCACCGTAAGAGTAACGGTGTACATACCCGGCTCCTCAAACGTATGAGTCACTACGTCGCCCGTCTCAACCGGTGATCCATCGCCGAAATCCCAGCTGTACTCATCGATCGCAAGACGGCTGAAAGAAGCCAGCCCGTCGAAAGTGACTTCGAGGGGAGCAGGCCCGCAACCCGGGGTACCGGGATCAATGGTTATCACTGCTATTGTACAGCCCTTTTGAGGCAGTTCGGTAAGTCCTATTCTCTCCGGATCGAGCACGAACTTGATTCCATGATCAGAAGTTGAGGTTATGGGGGTGCCTTCCCCGTCTACAAGCCTAAGGCGGAAGCCCCAACCGCCGCGGCCCTCAAACACCTTTACCATAAGACGCGTTGCACCCGAAGGAATCGTCACCGGGAATGAATCTTGTATGGTTCCGGCTCCGCCGTATCCCCGGCTGCCGTTATGCACAAAAACAGGGCACATGCCCAGGGAGACCTGAATCGAATCGTCACTTGCAAGCTCGACGGCCCCTTCAATCGGATCGCCGGGATTAAGAATATACACGAAGGCATAAGCCATTACATTGTCGTTGTCTCCCGGCGAGGCTATTGCATTAAGATCGATCGTGTCGTCGGTATCGGTGTGAATCTGCACCGTGGGAACAGCATTCCCCGCGTTGAAGAATCCGCCCATGTAACCTGTGGAAGCCGCATTGCCGAGAAAATCGGTTTCGACTTCATCTGCGGGCTTGGGGAGCCATTCGTACTCGTTGATCTCACCGTCGATATCAGCAAGGTAATCCCTCATGATCTCACCTTGCCCGGGTGCCGCACCGCCCGCCTGTTGATACGGCCCAAGCAGCAACCACGAGAGGATGAATCCGTTTGCATCCGTTAAGCCAACGTTCCCTACGTTCACAGTGCAGCTCTGCGCCGCACACGGAGAACCTCCGACAAAAGCAACCAGGTGGTAAGTCCAAATCCCAAGTCCCGGGTTGTCGGTGAAGCTCTCATCGGTCTTCTGAGGGCCCGGATCCAACTGAGTATACACTCCCTGCGAATCCGACCTGAAGAGTCTCAGCTCTTCGTAGTTTGCGTTGTTTGTCCATTGGAGTTTCACCGATTCCCCGTCGATTACGCATGTGAAATCCGACGGCTCATCCGGCGCCATACCTGGATCCTGCAGATTTATGTTGTCAAATACAGCCGTAGCGAGCGTACCGCTCTGGTGCGAAGTCACCGCAAGCCCCACATACATATCCTCATCCATGAGGTTGGTAAAGGTGTATTCGTCGATTTTCCGCCAAATGGGCGGGTGCTCGGAAACGTAAGCGGAAAACGCCGGTCCGTCCCTGACGAGCATAATCCAGACATCGTTGGGGCCGACCCAGATACGCCCTGTAGTACCGCCGCTCCACGCTGCAGCGGCACCTTCGCCGTCACGGTACTGCAGACACGTACCGTTTGCATTCGTCACGTGGCAAAAGGCATAAGTCTCCGGACCTGCGAACGGAAGGCCTGCGGCAGGCGCCACCCGGGCCATAAGTCCGGCCTTGGCCCATGCATTCGGCGAACCGGAGAAGCTGACCACGTGGCAGCTTATCGCAAAAGTATCGCCGAGCGGTTCATCCCAAAAAAGGTAGTGAAATTGATCCGAGTTGCCCCAAATGTCCGCGCCGGCTCCTTCCACGGTCCATGTACCGGCCGGATCTTCATTCGCCGAACCCGGCGGTTGTAACGTCGTGGGTACAGGCTGGTTCACCCAACCTGCGGATACAACAGAAACACACAGCAGTAGTGCTAGCACGGTGGCCAAAGCCCTCATAAGGACCTCCTTTCCGACCCGAAAAGGCTTTTCTCACTGCGTAACCCGTAACAACAACCTACACCTGCCATTGTATCCGAACCGCTTCCGAAGTCAAAAGCTTTCTCCTCCTCCGGAACGCAAGGCGGATATAGTCTGTAAAAGGTCGCCGGAAACCAACTTATGACAAGGCACCAGGGGCCTTTCGTGGGCCTGCGTCCCGCACCACGCGCCGCACTGCAAATTGATGCTTGGCCCCGCGGCCCCTGCAGCGTAGCATGAAAGAAGGAACCGGCCTGTTTGAGGAGGGTTCAAAACTGTGTGGAAAGTTTTTTGCGCGCTGCTCCTCCTTTCAGCGCCCGTCGGTGCCCAGATCGAAATTACCGAATCCCACCGCAGGTCCACGGCGGAGAAGACCGAAGTAACCTTTGAAGCCCGACCTCAGGCCATCCTTGTAACGCATACCAAGGCCTTCTTCCCCTGCTGCCTCGTGCTTAAGGTGGAAGTTACACTTCGAGGGGATGAACTCCGGATCAAAGAGGTCGACGAATCTCCTCCTTGTTTGTGTCCCCTTCTGCCCTTTGATATAGAGATTTTACTGAGAAACGTGCACGCCGGTTCGTATCGAGTTTATCTGATAGATCCTTCTGACCGCATACTCGGGCAAGCCGACCTCCAAGTGCCCTCCGGCGGCCAAGCTGATTTTGTGAGAGGAGATATCGACGGGGACGGCAAGATCGCGATAAACGATCCGATCCTGATCCTGGGCTATCTTTTCAAGGGCACAGAAGTTGTGGTATGTGCCGATGCCGCCGATGCCAACGACAGCGGCAAGATCGATATCGCCGATGCGCTGTATCTTCTGCAGTACCTTTTTGCAGGAGGAGCGGAGCCTCCCGCGCCTTTCCCAGAACCTGGGCCGGATCCCACCGAAGACTCGATTCACTGCGCCCCCTGAAATCGAACACCTCCCGGCGCGATTTCTGCAGCACTTTTGAGTGTCCGCCCCACCGAACTTGTTCCGTCTCAAAAAACGGCAGGGTCTGAGCGCAGCGGTTTTGAAGCAACGAAGGGCGGAAGCTTCTCCAGAGATTTACTCGAAAGGAGGTGTGGCTATGCAAAGCTTCGGCATGAAAAAAGTTGCAGCGCTGGTTCTTTTTCTCTGGCCCCTGAGCCTCCCGGCAGGTGATCCGGCTGAGTCCGGAGCCCGAAAAGTAACCGGGTTGCGCGAAGGGCGGTACAAGATCTTGGAAGGAAGTTACGCGGTTATCGATGACGGCCAACCGGTGCCGCCCATAGAGGTGCCGGTCAAGGGACGCTTTTGGGTCGTGACGCGGAGGGGTTTTCCCTGGCTTACCGTTTACGGAATAAAGGGCGTTGTGACCACAGTAGACGGCCGCGCGGTACGGGTAGACGGCGAGTACCGCCGTTACATGCCTATAACCACGGCCGAGCAGGCGCCCGCCCCGCCTTGGCCCACCGCCGAAATGTGGCTCTTGGTCCGCAGGCCAGCGAATGTGCCCGGAATCCCCGAGCAACCTTCAGAGGTCCTGCTACACGGAGGCCCGGTTCCTGTGGGCAATGATCTGCCGTGGATAATCATGAAGCTCAAGCAGGTCACTCCGAAGCCGGGGCCCGGCATCCCGTCGATCGCACTCAATCTGATCGCAGCTCCATGGCCGATCGTACAGTTCTCAACAGAGGTGCCTTTTACGCCGGAGGCAACGCCGGGAGATCCTTTAAGCGACGGTGACCTTCTGGATACTTTCGGTCAGGTGGTTCGGACCAACCACCAGCTCACCTCGCGTCTCGGGATCATGCCCGCTGTACCGGATTTGGGCTTGGACGCCGTAATGGCCGCACCCTCCCCGGTCGAGGCCGCCTCAGACCGGCCCGTCTACCTCTTCTCACTGGAAAAGAGGATTTTCAGCGAAACGTTGGGCTGGCTGGGAGAGGGGGACCTTCTTTCGGAGAAAGGGGCGATCGTCGCTACAAACGCTGAGCTTCTAAGGAACTTTCCCGCTCCCCCGATCCCCTTCGATGATCTGGTGCCGGTACTTCTGGACTACGGCCTTGACGCCGTCTGCGCCGCGCCGTGCAAATCCCTTTACTTTTCGATAGAGAAAAACTGCGGCCTGAAGATCCGGCACGGCGATCTTCTGAGCACCGAAGGGGAAGTAGTCAAGACGAATGCAGAACTGCTTGAG
>CAZGYL010000421.1:0-5006 GCA_964529985.1 uncultured Planctomycetia bacterium
CGCTCAGCCATTTTCGCTCCACAAAGTTCCTCTCGGGTGAACAGCTCTCTTACGGCGGCGGTGCCGCCTTATAACAATATCATCAATCAGAGATCGAGCCGCCGCCTTTACCGCAGCCCCGACGGGAGGCGGGCCCGCCGCTGCGCCGCCCGTACAGAGGCGAACAGACGATCTTTACCCGCTGCGCGCATGCCATCAAGATAGTACGGAAAACCGGGCTATCGGTTTCGACAGTCAGGGTAGAGGAAAAAAGTCGGGGAGTGCGAGGTCTGCCTCTGGTTTCTTCCGATCACAGGCAGGCGTACAATCAGGGGCGAAACAACCTCTGAACCGAGTGAGAAGGCCGTGCAGGCGGCCTACCGGCTTCCGCGTCTGTTTCGGAGGAAACGGCTGACAGCCTCAAGCGCTGGAAGGTATGTGGGTACTTCTTAATCACCTCTTTCAGGCCCGTAGAGCCCGCTCGGCCTTACAGGAAGGCCGGCTGGAGGACGCTGTTTCAATCGTAGTCCGAGGTGCGCTTCACCGCAGGCCGGTCGGACGCAGTCTGGCCTCTGCCCTCATAAAGGCGCTTTCGGACAGGGCTCGAGAGCACCTCAGGCGCGGGAATCTCACCGAGGCGCTTCAGGACGCCAATGCGGCCCTTCTTTTGGGCGGCCGCAGGCCTTCACTGGCGGCCCTGCGAAACGCCGTAGCGGCCCAATTGCGCGCATCCCGGAGGAAGCCTGCGGAAAGCCGGCAGCCTGGGACGCGCTTTTTGCTCTGGCTCGAAGGAATGGGTACATACCTCATACTTTTTTCAAACAAGTACAGCCTCGGCCGGATCGGTTCGAGCCTGAATCCGGATATCCCGCTTTTCGGCACAAGAAGCGGGAAGGTTGCCGAGATCTTCCTCGCAGGTGAAGCCCATGTGCTTGTAGATCGGTCAGGAGAAATCAAGGTCAACGGCACGAATGTGATCGAAAGGATTCTCAGACCGGGTGACGTTATAGCGGCTGGAGGCAGTGCTTTCCGGTACTCTATGCCTTCCCCGTGGGATGGAACGGGGGTCCTTAAGTGCGAAGGTCCCAGCTCCCTGCCGGGTAGAGCCCGGTGGGTGTTTCTCCTGGACAGGTTCATCATGATCGGACGCGCGCCCGGCGCCCACCTGCAGGTTCCAGCTGCAAGCGGCACGGTGCTTCTCTTCCGCCGCAACGGCCGGCTCTTCCTCCAGGAAGGCGGCCCCGGAGCCTCCAGAGGTCCGACGCTTGCACTTAGGCCCGGAAAGCGCGTGGAAGCGGCGGGCCTGAGTCTTACGGTTACGGAGGATCGCATATGACGGGGGGCCGCACATGAGTTTCACCTACGGGCACGGCGACCGGCCTCTGCACGGCTACACGGTACTCAGGGCCGTGGGGCGGGGGGCTTTCGGCGAGGTGTACTTCGCGCGCAGCGACGCCGGCCGCGAGGTCGCCTTGAAACGCTTGATCGCCAATGCCGAGGTCGAGTTGCGGGGCGTCAAAGACTGCATGAACCTGAAGAATCCCCACCTTGTTACGATCTTCGACGTACGCACGGGAACGGACGGCCGTCCTTACGTAATCATGGAATACATGGACGGTCCTTCGCTCCGCGACGAATTGAACGACAACCCCCAAGGACTGCCCCAAGAGCGCGTCTTGTTTTACCTCCAGGGTATAGCCGATGCGCTCTCGTGCCTTCACTCCAGGGGGATCGTCCACCGCGACCTGAAGCCCGAAAACATTTTCCTTGACGAAGGATATGTCAAAGTCGGCGATTACGGCCTTGCGAAACATATCCGTGTGAGCTCCCCGGGCAAGCAGACCGTCCACTTGGGGACCGTTCAATACATGGCCCCTGAGATAGCAACAGGTAGCTACGATCACCGGGTGGATTTGTACTCCCTGGGTGTAATCCTTTATGAAATGCTCACAGGACGCCTCCCGTTTACGGGAGCCGACCTTTACGAAATAGCGCTCAAGCACATATCGCAAAAGCCGGATCTCAAAGCGCTGCCCGAGCATTTCAGGCCTGTTGTCGAAAAGACCCTGGCTAAGGATCCTAAAAGCCGGTTTCATTCGATCGCAGCGCTCATGGAGGAACTCCGGGCGCGCCTTCCCGCTGAACTCCGCAAGAGTGCAGAGGAGCCGTTCCGGGAGCAGCCGGCGGAGGAAAAGGGCTTGATCTTCTGTCCCGCGGGGGTCTTTTCCCCTCGCGCTCGTGCGGCGGCGAGATCGCTTATCGCAGCTTCGGCCACGGTTCTTCTGCTTTGCGCACCTCCGCGGTCCGCCGGTTTTTTCCTTTCACTTTTTAAACCGAAAGGCCCGGCGGGCTCAGAGCTTGCGAACCTCAGCGCACCTGTTTTTCCCCTTCTGCTCGCGCTTTTTGCGGCGGGGGCTTTTCTGGTCGTTTTCTCGCGGCGCATTGTAAGAGCCCGCAAACACCCTACGGGCGCGGTCCTGGTCTGGCGCCTGCTTGCTGCAACAGGAGTTACGACTCTCTTCGGTCTTTGTTTGCTGGCGGCTCCTTACTTCTACTTGACCGCATGGCCGTTGAGCGTACGCTGCGGTTTCGGCATCGCCCGTTTTTTGTACGCGGAGAAGATACAGCGACTGCTTTTTGCGCTCTTTCTCGGCATGTGTGCTTTGAACTGGCCCGCCGTACTCTTTCCACGACCTGCCGGCCGCAGGTGGCTTTGGCCGGCTCTCGTAACGGGGTCGGCCGGTATCGTGGCCGGTCTTCTTGTTGCAGGCTGTCCTCCCGGGGAGAACTTTCCGCTCTTTTTGGTCCCGGCGTTTCTGGTAGGCCTCCTTTTTACAGCGGGTTTTCTGGCGGAGGCCGCGCAGCTTCAGGGAGACCCCAACAATTGAGAAGATTTTCTCCTTTGCGCTTATAATGCGCATCATGAGAGAAAACGCCGAGGACCTGCTTCTCAGCGGGCTTGCCCGCGGTGACCCTGAGGCCTGGGCTCACGTCGTTGAGCGTTACACGGGGAGGCTGCTTGCTTTCGCCCGAAGGCAATTGGGCAGACACAGCGCCGAGGCGGAAGATCTGGTGCAAGAGGCGTTCCTCGTGCTGGTATCAGAGAGACTGCGTCTGAAGGAGATCCGTTCTCTTGAGGCGTTTCTTTTCCAGATCCTCAGGCGCAAGGTCATTGATTTCCGCAGGCGCAAGAAGGCTGAATCCCTCACCGACTCCCACTGGAGGAAGATCGCCCTGCACTCCCAGAAAACACCGAGCAGCGTGGTCAGTGCCGCCGAACAGGAGAGCAAGAACCGCCGGGCATTCATTGAGGCTCTGGCCCGCTACCTGGAGGAGGTCAAACGTCGGTCCCTAGTTGAGCTTTCGGCGCTTGAGCTTCTGTTCGTGGCCGGGCGGAGCGGGAATGAGACGGCCAGACGGCTTGGCTTGACGCCCGTTCAGGTCTCACGCATAAAACACGCGTGCCTGAGGCGCCTACGGCAGGAGCTCCAGGGCCGACAAGGATTCACCGATTCAGCGATCGGGGAACTATGGAAGGACAACATGCTCACGTGCCTTAAACGCAGTATCCTGGGAGCCTACGAACTGGGAATACTTGAGTCCCAAGCGGCCGATTACGTGAAAATCCACCTTGAGGACTCTGCCTGCCCCTACTGCAGGGCGAACCTGGAGGACATGCGGGCCCAGAGCCTTTCGCTGCCTGAACTTAAGGCCAAAATCCTGGCGACCAGCACCCCGTTTCTCGCCCGCCCCCTTGAGGGAGGTTCTCCCGGAAAAAACTCCGACCCGCCTTGACCCGTGCTCTTGACTCGGATTTAGTCGTGCATATAATCACGGAAGGATCGTGCTTATTGTCACGATTCGGGCGGTTCTCCTGAAAACGCGCTCCACAGAGCGGCGCAAGCCGGTCGGAATTTGCCTGAGGAACGCAGAGGTCAAGCGGCCGGCGCAAAACCGGACAAGGAAAAAGGGACAGGACCGTCCGGAAGGGGCGGTAAAAGGGGAAGTGGCGGTGCGCCTTCCCCTTTTACCTCACCTCCCGGCGCAACGTGGAGAGGTTGAAATGGAAGCGGGCGCCCAAAGTACCGGCGTAGCTGGTTCCGGCAACGTGCGGATCGGGGTCTTTGTTTGTCACTGCGGCGGCAACATATCCGATGTCGTTGACGTCAAGCGCGTGGCCGAGGAAATCGGGAAACTGCCGGGTGTCGCCTATTCGACGACTTATCAATTCGTGTGCTCCGACCCCGGCCAAGCTCTGATAGAGAAAACGATTAAGGAAGAAAAACTCGACCGCATTGTTATCGCGGCATGCTCGCCTAGCCTCCATGAGGCCACCTTCCGCCGCACCTTGATCCGAGCGGGTTTGAACCCATATCTCTTTGAGCATGTCAATATCCGCGAGCAGGTTTCCTGGGTGGTTGAAGATCCCCGGAAGGCCACTGAGAAAGCGATCCGTCTTGTGAAAGCGGCTGTGGCCAGATCAAGCCACCTCTCCCCGCTCCAGAAGCGAAAAATTCCTGTTGAAAAATCCGCACTTGTAATCGGAGGAGGAGTAGCGGGACTTGTAGCTGCACGTGAACTGGCGGAGAGTGGAGCCCGAGTAACCCTGGTTGAGCGATCTCCGTTCCTGGGAGGCCGCGCCGCTCAACTGGGCCTACTTTTCCCGATTCAGGAACGTGCTCGTGATGTAGTGCGGCGTCTTGCCCAGGCGGTTCTTGCCGATCGCCGCATACGGGTACTTACGAACACAGAAGTCGTCTCCTCTGAAGGTTTCGTCGGTTCGTTTTCAATAAAACTCCGCCGTACGCCGCGCGGTGTGACCGAAGAGCTGACCGATTTTGCTGCAGCCGAAGCGGCCTGTCCGGTGGAAGTTCCCAATGAATTCGACTTCGGATTGACAAAACGCAAGGCGATATGGCGCCCCTATCCCGACTGCCACCCGGCCGCTCCGAGCATAGATTGGGATAACTGCACGCGATGTGGAAAGTGCCGCGAAGCTGTAGGAGGAAAAGGAATAGACCTGGACG
>CAZGYL010000422.1:0-4994 GCA_964529985.1 uncultured Planctomycetia bacterium
GAAATGCGGTGAGGTACGCCTGCAGAAAAAGGATTACTCGCTGTAGGAGAGCTTAAGACCGATCGGCTGTAACAACCGGAGTTTAGGAGGCAGCATGCTGAAGAGCGCTTTTATCCCGCGGATTGCAAGAGCAGGGCTTTCAGTGCTTCTAATTTTAAGCTCCATTGGAAGGGCTTCACAAGAAGCGGTTGATTCTGCACGAAAAGAAGCCGAGCGGATCTTTCAGCTCACTGGAATCAAAGGTGGCTTCGTTCTTCACCTGGGGTGCGGCACCGGCCTGCTTACAGCGGCCTTGCACCCGAATGAGCGTTATACCGTGCGGGGACTTGAAGCTGATCCGGAACTTGTGGCGCTTTCAAGAGCCTATATCGATTCCTGTGGCCTCTACGGGCCTGTTTCAGTGGACCTTATCCGCGGAAAGAAGCTTCCGTACGTGGATAATCTGATCAACTTGGTGATCGTTGAGAAGATACTCGGGGTTGAACGCAACGAGATAATGCGCGTTTTGGCCCCTGAAGGTGCAGCGTGCTTCAAAGAGGACGGGGGTTGGCAAGTCGTCGCAAAAGCGCGGTCTCACTCCATCGACGCTTGGACTCACTTCCTGCATGACTCAGGCAACAACGCTGTTGCAGCGGACACCGAGGTGGAGCAGCCCCGCTCGCTCCAATGGGTGAGTTCTCCTCTTTGGCTGCGCAGCCATGAAACGCCTTCCGGAATCGAAGGACTTGTTTGCTCCGGGAAACGCCTTTTCTACTACTTCGATGAAGGCATTATCGGGATAACCGATCCGCGGCTCCCCGAGCGCTGGTCACTTGTCTGCCGCGACGCCTTTAACGGGAAGCTTTTGTGGAAAAAGCCGTTGGGCTTATGGGGTTGGCCGGCTTGGGCGTATGAACGCTTCGCGGATAAGGACTGGACCAGGCTGCGCGGGGCGCGAACGGTCGTCCCCGATGAGAACCACCGTCGGATCGTAGTTGACGGAAAGCGCGTTTACACTACGTTGCGCTATTTCGGTCCTCTTGTGGTGCTTGACGCTGCAACCGGCGCGGAACTGCGTACGCTGAAAGAAGTATCACCCGTGCGGCAGCTTTTGTGCACCGAAGGGGTTGTACTTGCCTACTGCGGCGGATCAAGGCGCGCTGAGCTCAAGCGGCGCCGCGGTGAAAACCCGCAGCCGGATCGACTGATCGCGCTTGAAGGCAAGACCTGCCGGATTCTTTGGCAGAAGGATATTCCGCGCATCACCGGGCTTTTCTTTGGTGCGAAGAACGGCAGGGTGGTCTATCAGGCGGGCGGGAAGCTGAACTGCCTTTCTCTTTCCGACGGTTCGTTGCTTTGGTCGGTGCCCGCCTCGAAAGGCAGAGCACGCACGCTGATTGTGCTTCCGGATTATGTCGTTCTTTACGTTCAGAACACCTTGCGTGTCTTGAATGCGGCCACAGGCGACCTTGTCTGGGAGCGCAGGAAGGTACCTGCTTCGAGCGGCTCTGAAAGTCCGGATCTTTTTGTTGTGAACGGTATTGTGTGGCGCGGGATGGTTCCGGCAGACCAGAACGGCAAACCGGTTCGAAAGAGTGCGAATGCACTTGCTTTGGGATATGACCTTAAGACCGGCGAAATCAAGCGCCGCATTTTTGTGCGCAATCTGCGCAGCCCGGAGCATCACCACCGCTGCTACAGAAACAAAGCGACTCTGCGTTACATCATAAGCAGCATGGAAGGAGCCGAATACCTTGATCTTTCCAACGGAAGGCATTGTCAAAACAACTGGCTGCGAGGGGCGTGCAGATTGGGCATGATGCCGGCAAACGGCATGCTTTACGTACCGGCGGATCAGTGTTTCTGCCAGCCTGGGGCCAAGATCCTGGGCTTCGGGGCTTTCACAGGGCCCCGCGGTTTTTCCGAGGTCGCCTTGGATCAGAGGCTCAAGAAAGGAAAAGCTTACGGCGAAGTGGAAGAAGGGCTTGAAGCCGACAAGCAGGACTGGCCTACATACAGACATGATGCTGCAAGACACGGCTCTACGCCTTCGGCTGTGGGTGCGAAACTCAAGGTGAGTTGGAAGGCCGTCTTCCGCAGACGTTGCACACAGCCTATTGCAGTCGGCGAGGTCCTTTACACCGCCGTCCCCGATGCGCATACGATCTATGCCTTGGACGCTCGAAGCGGCCGCAGGCTGTGGCGCTTTCAGGCCGGCGGCCGTGTGGATTCGCCGCCCACTTACTACAAAGGATTGCTGCTTTTCGGAAGCGCTGATGGCTGGGTCTATTGCGTGCGGGCGAAGGACGGAGCTCTTCTGTGGCGGTTTCTTGCTGCGCCATGCGATTTGAAGTGTGGGGCTTTCGGTCAATTCGAATCGGTGTGGCCGGTTCACGGAAGCGTACTCATTTACAACGGGCTTGCTTATGTGGCAGCAGGCCGCTCTACTTATTTGGACGGCGGTATACGCCTCTGGGCGCTCGATCCGCTTACAGGCACTGTACGATATCAGAGCACCGTGAAGGGCCCTTTCCCCGAAGTACCCAGGAAGCGGGACGTTGCTTTTTACCTCTTGGGAGCCAGGTCTGATGTCCTTGTGGCTGAAGGCGGTTTTATCTACATGCGGCAGAAGAAATTCACCCCGGAACTTAAGGAAATAGAAATTCCGGTTCTTTCAAGCAAAGGAGCCCAAGATGTAGGCCTGCATGTTTTCTCAACAGCAAGCCTGCTTGACGGCTCTTGGTACAACCGCACGTACTGGATGTACGCTAAGCGCTGGCCCGGATTTCAACTTGCCCAACAGGCTCCCAAAAGCGGGCAACTGCTCGTGGTGGACGATGAGAAAACATACGCTGTTAAGGTTTTCTACTACCGGAACGTACACAGCCCGATGTTCTTTCCCGGCAGAAAAGGTTATCTGCTTTACGCCGACTACAACACCACCGAGCCGCAAATTGTAGGGGAGCCCGGGGCGAAGAAGCCCGTCGAATGGCTGCCTCAGTCGCACATCCCACGCCCGGGCAAATGGGGATTGGACAGCCCGGCCTTCGGCCGCGACAAAATGATCGGTTACACAAGGGCAGAGCCCCCGGTCTGGAAAAAATACCTTCCCATCCGTATTCGGGCGATGGTCAAGGCCGGCGGGTATCTCTTTGTGGCCGGCGCCCCGGACGTGCTGGATCCCCAAGATCCTTACGCGGCATTTGACGGCAAGCTCGGTGCTGTTCTTGCAGTCGTCAGGGCCGAAAACGGCGAGGTGGTTGAGCGCTTCAGGCTGCCCAAGCCTCCTGTTTTCGACGGCATGATCGCAGCAAGAGGCAAGCTTTACATAAGCTTTATTGACGGAACGCTTCTTTGTTACACGGGTATCGGCGCCCGGTAAGATCGGAACCGGCGCGTTTCTTTCAGCATTTGTCCTGTGGATAGGCGCATTGCCCGAGGGAATCTTCCGTCGGATCCGGCCCGCATGCAGCAAAGGGCGGGGGCAAGTCACCGGCACCGCCGAAAAGGTGCGATAGGATTGCTATTGCATCTGCAATATTAAGGTTGCCGTCATCGTTGGAATCGGCTGCGTCCGGGCACACCGGGGGAGGATCTCCTCCGAAAAGATGGCCCAGCAGAGCGACCGCGTCGGCTATGTTCAAGCTGCCGTCGGCGTTTGAGTCGCCGCGGCGGAAAATCTCCTCGGGCACTTGGGGCCCGCAGCCTTGGGGATCAAGTGTCACAACGACCCCTTCAGCCGGATCTATTCCACCTTCGTCTGCTATCCTTACACCGAAATTCCAACCACCTCCGGTCTCAAAGATTTTCACCATGAGGCGGTTAGTGCCGGCTGTAAGGGTGACCGGAATCACATCCACGAGTCCCGGCCAGGCGCGTTCCACAGGATAAATCCAAACTTCCTGATCGTTCAGCAGTACTTGAATCGCATCGTCACTTCCTGCAAGCAGGGTTGCCTCCATGTCCTCCTCTACACAAAGGTAGCAGACCGCGTAACACATGACGTTATCCACTTGCCCGAAGAGGAGAGGGTGATCAAAGTCTACTCTTACGTCGACATCGCGCCATGCAAACCACGTGGGGATCCCACCGGGATTTATGTCAGGATTTGCAGTCGGAAGAAGGCCCCCGGAGGCGGCCTGGCTGTAATCGGTCTCAACGGTGTCTCCCTCAGCCGGCATGACGTTAAGCTCGGTGATTTGGTCTCCGTCGGTAAGGAAATCCCCCCGTATCTCGTTCGCGTTTGTTGTGGTAGAAGTGCCTCTGGTGCGATACGGCCCTAGGAAGAGCCACCCGAGAATATCTCCGTTCGAAGCCAAAAACCTGTCCGTTGCTATCGTCGGACCCGCAATAAACGCCTTCCCTCCATCACCTGCTTCCTGCACAGTGCCGGAAATTGGAACCTCGGTGCCGGAGGTGGGTCCTGAGGCCTCGTAGCTCAGTTCAATCGTCTCCACTTGAGAGCCGGGTACGCTCCAGGTGATCTTACCGTCTTCAAAAACGCCGCCTCCGGAAATATTCTTCGCGTCCCAACCTTCAGGAAGGTGCTCCGTTACGGTGAGGTCGGGAAGGGGATCACATGCAGGATCCATGGACGGGAAGAATTTTATCTTCACTCGCAGTGTGTCCCCTTCAGTGTAAAGCGGGCTCGGGACACCGAGAACCGGCATGGTGCCGGCAGCCTCAACGGTGCGCTCAGCGGGTGCGCAAACCCTGTAGAGAACGATATCGTCATAGTAGGATTCCGAAGAATTTTCGGAAAAAAGGTCTATAGCTGAAAGCGCGACTCGATAGTTGGCTCCGCCCGCCCATGTATCGTTTTGGTGAATCGGAATCCCGTCGAAAAATACACTGTAGGTGTTGTTGTCAAGATCGATAAGCACCGATATCGTATGCCAGACATCGGGTTCGAGTTCCGCGCTTCCGCCGCCGTTGGCCACGGTCCCGCCCAGATTCTCGACCAATTGTGTATCGTTGCTCAGGCGGATTTGGACCGACCAGTTATACGGCCCGCC
>CAZGYL010000423.1:0-4985 GCA_964529985.1 uncultured Planctomycetia bacterium
CGCCTCATCCATAAGAAGGGAAATCACTTCAAGCCCGCTGTCCAAAAGCCTCTCTACGACGTGTCGGCCTTCTGCTATGATGAGGCCCAGCCGCTCCTGCTCGACGGTTCTCTTGAGCGTTTTATAAGGCTGGAGTTCCGGGTGATCCAAGTCACCGATTCTGACGAGCTGCATATCGGGTCAGAGACCTACCGATCTTCAGGAGCTGTACAGCCGTCGGTCGCCGGAAGGTAAATTTGAAAAGACGTTCCCTTGCCCGCCTTGCTGTGTACCAAAACCCGGCCGCCATGCTGTCGTACTATACTGTAAACAATCGAAAGTCCAAGGCCGGTACCGCTTCCCTCCTTCTTCGTTGTGAAGAAGGGCTCGAATATTCTGGCGACGGTTTCCCGGTTCATGCCGCAGCCGGTATCTGAAACGGTGAGCACCACGTAACTTCCGGGTGCCAGTCCGGGCAGAGCCGCCCTCGCCTGCCGCAGTTCTTTGTTGGCCGTCGCTATTCGGAGCCTTCCGCCTTCAGGCATGGCGTCGCGGGCGTTGGAGGCCAGATTTATCAAAACCTGCAGGAGTTGATCCGGATCGGCGCGCAAAGGCTTGAGATCCAAAGCCAAATCCAATTCAAGCTCGATGCGATCTCCGACGAGTTGTTTCAATAGTCCTGTGTTTTCTTTAATAATCTTATTAAGCGAACAAACAGTAAGTCTGGCCGGCCTTTTTCTGACGAATGCCAAGAGTTGGCGTGTAAGCCCTGAGGCGCGTTGAGCCGCCCGCCTTATTTCCTCGGCGTTGCGCCGCTCCGGACTTCCTTCGGGAAGAGCCGCTTCCAGAAGCTGCGCGTAACCGATAATTGCTGTAAGAATGTTGTTGAAATCGTGGGCGACCGTGCTTGCCAGCCGTCCTACGGCTTCCATCTTCTGCGCATGTCTGAGCTCCTCGGCCAGTCTCTCCCATTCTTCCCGCTGACGCCTAAGGGGTGTTACATCGCGGGCCACTCCCATGACCAGCTCTACTTGACCGTTCGGCCCTCTGACAGGACTCAAACTGGTGCTGTACCACCGCACTCCGCCCTTAACCGCCGTCGCGCTTTCCAAATCGGCGACAGGCTCGCCGGTTTCAAAAACCCGCTGGACATTATGGAGCTGGCGCTGCGCGAATTCCGGAGGAAAAACCTCCCTCATATGCTTTCCCACGAGCTGCCCGGGTTCCAAGCCAAGCGCGCGGGCCGCGGCAGGATTGACCGCGCGGAAACGCCCCTCACGATCGATGCAGAATATAGCATCCGTTGCAGCTTCAAAAAGTACAGAAAACGGGATATCGCATTGCCCGCCCGTCCGGTCAATACTCGAAGGCTCTTTCGGGCCCTCTGCTTCCCGGTCTTTTCGGAGCTCCTTATCGCCCACAGATTCCGCCATTCGCCATGAAAATCGCCACACCGTTTTCCCTCCTGCAGCCGGATCGTCCGGCCGCAGGATACGCCTGGTGGTCTGCGGTTGGCCCCAGAGGTCGAGGCCGGCCGTTAAACAGCAGTCGCCACTTTCCATGATACCCCGAAAGAAAGTGCAAGGAAAGAGTTTTCCGCAAGAAGCCGCTGCGTACCCGGAAAGCGCTTTCACTTCGAGCTCTTAGAAGAGCAAATGCCGTCTAAGTAAAGCTCTACAGAAGAACCTTCAAAAGCTTCAAACACCAACCCGCCCACGATGGATTTAAGAAACCCGAGGTTCCACGTGGTTTCCTGCCATCCTTGATCAAGCTCCACCAGCCGCTGCGAAACGACGACGTCCAACACGTCGGTGATACTGAGCCTGATTCTATAATCCTGGCGCGGGCTGTAAATCCAGGCTTTCAAAAGTTTAAGCTCACCGCCTTGAGGCCAATTCGCCGAGTGGAAAATGAGAAGCCTTTGTCCGCGCCGCCCGGCAGGCACGATCCACTTTAAACTGTAAAGTCCTTCCTTGACAGGCTCAGGTCGCGCCGCTCTACGCGCTTTGCTGCCTATCGCAGCCGGCATAGGAACCTCGCCGCCGTTCTGGTCACTGTCCGGATCCTCAAAATCTCCGATCGAGAATATTCCCCGCGCATGCCGGCATTTTCTGACAAAAGAATTGATCCGCTGCGCAAGCAACGGAAGCCCTCCATACCTTTCGCTCAAAGTAACGGCGGCCCTATACAAACTTCCGTACCCTGCCTTTGCAGCCCTCAGCTCCAGGCTTTGAAGGGCAAGCGCTGCATCGCAGGAGGCCTTAACCCTCTTAATACGCCTGACCCAGAAAGGGGGCTGCGCCAAAGCACGGCCGGCTCTTAAAACAACAGCGCGTGCTTCCGAGTAGCGCCCGCGGTCAAAAAGCTCAAGGGCCTTCCTCACTTGGGGAACAGTGCGGGCGAAACGGGTTCCGCTCTTCGGCTTAAGCCCGTAGATGCGGCTTCCAAGTACCACGTAAGCAACACCATCAGGCCCGACCGTGATCCCGCCGAGGGCCTCTCCCGGCCGGGTGCGCACCTTTTTGAGAAACGGCTCGACCGCACCGCCCGGCGTTATCCGGTAAATGCGCCGACTCCCGGGTACGACCACCAAGACCACACCGCCGTAAATTCCCAAACGGTCCCAAGTGAAAAAACGCGCGCCCTTCAGGCGCCTGTCGGCCACCCAGAGCTTGGTTTCCCCCAGGCTGTCGACCCTCCAAATAAGGCCGCGGTCGCTGAGTGCAAGCAGACTCCAAACGCCCGGAATTTCACAAAAATCCCACGCTACTGCTGATTTCCAAAAACCGCTGAGCCGCTCTTCCACCGTAAGAGTCGCAAAAGGCCCCGGCAGAAAGGCCGAGAAGCGGCAGACCCGCGGCGGGGAATCCCTCCTCCATACAAGCCCGTAGGGCTTCTTCTGATAGAGAGAAAGAGAGGTAAAAGCAACAAACCGCACTATACTTTCCCCGCTCAACAAATCCGGCCCGCTTTCCCTTACAGCGTAAACCCGGCCGGCTTCAGTAACTGCAATAACCTCTTCGCCCGTTCGGACGAGCTGGACCACGCGGGCGGGAAGTTTGCACGCCTCCGATACCTCCCCGTCCTGAAAAACACGGAAAACGCGAGCTCCTGCAGAAACGTAAAAGACCTTCTCCTGTAATTGCCTAACCGCTTGAATGTGCGCGGCCCCCACAGGCACGTCCGCCACCCTGACAAATTCGTACATTGGAGGGTCAAAAACAGCCGTATTCCGGGCGGCGCAAACGGGTAGGACCCAGAGAAAAGCGCTCACCAAAGCGATTCCGCCCCTGAGGTCCGTCGGCATTTTCGCTGGAGGCCGCCTCATTCCTCGACTTCTTTCACTCTACAGCGCCGACCGTTCTCTGTCCTTCCCTTTGCCCAGCACGACTTCAGGCCGTCCTCTTTTCCCCACATTGCCGCTTTCGTCACCTTCTTCTATGATCACCGCCATGTGGCACGATGTCCACAGTCACCCGCAACAACTGGAAGATCCGGAAGGCGCTCTCCGCCGCGCGCGGGAGTGCGGTGTACGCCTTTGCATCGCCGGTACCGAGAAGCCTTCCGAAGCGGCCGAAGTATTTGCCTTGCATGAAAAATTCCCCGATATGATCGTGCCGGCGGCGGGCCTGCACCCTGCAACGGCTACCGAGCTTGCAGAAGAAGAAGTCAAGGAGGAGCTGCGCACGCTCCGGGAGCTGATCCCGCGCCTGCGGGTTATCTCCGAAATCGGACTCGATTACAAATACGCGGCCACGGACCGGCAGAAGCTGCGGCAACGCGAAATCTTGGAGGAGCAGTTCGCACTTGCCGGGAAACACCGCCTGCCGGTTCAGCTCCACAGCAGGTGGGCCCAAAGGCCGGCTATGGAAGCCGCCATGTCGTTTGTAAAGCAGACCAATGTGCCGGCGCTCCTTCACTGGTTCACCGCGTCGCGCAAGCTGGTTCGGATCGTAAACCGGCAGGAACGGCTTTACATATCGGTGGGCCCCTCGGTCCTGTACAGCGAAGAAACCCGCAGAGTCGTCGCCGAAATAGCGCCCGATCACTTGCTGCTCGAGACGGACTGTCCGGTGCCCATCGGGGGCCGGCCGAACGAGCCGGCCCGTGCAGCCGAGGTGGCTCGCGCTGTGGCACGGATTCACGGCCTGGCACCCGAAGAGCTTGCTGCACGCCTTAAGGCCAACCTATCGGACTACCTTGGTATGTAGGCTCCAGTCCAGCCAGGAGAATTTTCTTCACAGATTGATCTGCCGGAGCTACAATGCTGCCGGTCGTTTAGGAGTGCAGCTTTGAAAGACTTTACGGTTTGGGAGGAAAAATCATGGCTACGTTTGTAATGCTCGGCAGATACTCGGCGGATGCTCTCAAAGGAATAAGCAAGGAAAGGACCAGGAAAGCGGAAAAGCTCATCTCGAAAGCGGGTGGCACGGTCCAAGCCATGTATGCACTCCTGGGGCCCTATGACCTCGTGCTTGTGGTGGACTTGCCCACCAATGAGGATGCGATGAAAACGTCGGTGGCTTTAACCAAACTTACCGGTATATCTTTTGCAACATGTCCGGCCGTAACAATCGAAACTTTCGACAGCCTGGTAGGAAAAGGCTCCTCGAAGTAGAGCCATCAACAAGATCCCTCCGCCGCCTCGCGGCCTTTGCTTCGCCCGGCGAAGGGATATTATAGATAGGTCTGTTTTCGGTCAGCCTGAGCTGCGGGAAGGATCAAGTATCCTTCCGCATTCAAGCTCCGCCCGTTTCCCAGGTTCGCTCATGCTTCAAAGAATCTCTGAGATTTTTCAATCTCTTGTTACACGAATTCCCTACTGCTCGCTTCGGTTTGTACGCGAGCGGCACGAAGTGCTGAATGTACGCCAAGATGTGCCCGAGCCCGTGCAGCAGCGCGAAGACACCGGAGTAATGATCACGGTGGTTGAAGGAAGCGGGTTGGGCTACGGAGCCACAGCCGACTTGAGTCGTGAAGGGATTCAAAAGGCTTTTGAGCACGCC
>CAZGYL010000424.1:0-4966 GCA_964529985.1 uncultured Planctomycetia bacterium
TGCGCCGCCAACGTCGTGGCATGACCCTGACCGAGCTCCTCACCGTGGTCTCCGAAAATTACAACGATTGTGTTGCGAAGAAGACCGGCCTTCTCCAGCGCACTCAGGAGCCTACCTGCACGCCTGTCCGTTCCACGTATCTCTTCGTCGTAAAGAGCCCGCACATAGTTGAGTTTCTGCTTGGAAAGCCGCCGCCCTCGCCGCGTAACCGTCTGGAGGGTCTCGCGGGATCCGTCGATTCCCGGGACCGGGCGCCCGAAAGCTCCTCGATCCTGAGGCCCCGGCTCGTAAGGGCTGTGAGGATCCATGAAGTGCACCCACAGGAAGAAGGGTTTTGCAGAGTCTGACTTGAGAAATTCCAAGGCCGCAGCCAGCGCAGCTTCGTCATCCTGCCATTGAGGCCTGTCGGGTGATACCGTAAAGCGCAGGGTTTGAAAATCGCGTGCTATCTTTGAAGGTGCGATCGCTTTATTGGCTAAAAAGGCCGCGGTCCTGAAACCGGCCTCGCCGGCCAGTGCCGCAAGGGTCTCGATTCGCGGCGGAAAGAGACAGTGGTTGTCAAAGACGCCATGCTGCGAGGGATACAATCCGGTGAATGCCGAGGCCAGGCTGGGGGAAGTTTCACCGCGCGGGGCATAAGCCGCTTCAAGGACGAAGCATAAACGCGCGAATCGATCCAGATTCGGGGTTGTGGGGTTCGAGGCCCCCATGAAACCTACGTGGTCGGCGCGCAAGGTATCTATCGTGAGAATCAGGAGATTCGGCGTATGGGAACGAAAAGCGTGCGGGAAGAGACCGGCCACGAAAAGTGCTCCTGCAAGAAGCAGGCAGGCTCCGGTTACGCACAGCAATGTCAAGAACAATCTTCTCATAGAAATCAACCGGGTTCGGAGATACGTTCCGGAAGGGGAAGCCCCGCGGGAGCAAACACTTCCCGCAGCATTGCAAAAAGACCGCCGGCCGCCGGGCGATTCTCGTTTATGCGGTTCTTAAGCTCAGCAGGATCAGCCGAAAGATCGTAGAGCGCCCCCTTCCCATCACTTGCCACGATAAGTTTCTTGTCTTTGAACCTCACACCGAATAGATCGCGGTCAAGCGCGCTTACAATTTCAGACTTGAGCTTCGGGCGAAGCGCTTCAAGTACGCGCGAGCCGCGCCTGAAAAGGAAAAAAAGCGGGCGGTCCTTTGGTTTGTTTTCGTCTCGAAGCGGAAGCGCCGGCCCCGGCAATTTGAGCCGCAGAGCCCTTTCCCTGCAGCCTAAGAGGCCAAGCAACGTGGGAAAGATGTCTGAGAGCTGTACAGGGGTCTTTACCGCGATTCCTTTCGGAAGCTTCGGGTGAGTGATCAGCAGGGGCACGCGCAGCAGATCCTCGTAAAGGTTGAATTGATGGTCGAAGAAGCCGTGATGCCCGATACACTCGCCGTGGTCCGAGGTAACAATGATAAGCAGATCCTCCCCGAGCTTCGAAACCGCAAGCTCAAGAAGCTGGCCCAGAGCGGCGTCCACCTCAGCCGCTTCGGCCAGATAAAGCTTTCGCAGGTACGTAACCGCTTCCCCTTCAAGCTTGCCTTGCTGTTTCAAGAGAAGCCAGTTGTGGCTTGTCATTTCAAGGACGTAGTCCGGCGGGAATCCGGGGACATAGCGCCTGCGGAACTTCCAGGCCGGCTGATAGGGCAGGTGGCATGTTATGTAATTTATGAACAGAAAAAGGGGTTTGCGCGGCTTGAAGACCTTCTCGAAATAGTACCTGCAGGCGTATGTAACTTTGTGGAGTTCGAGATCCTCTCCCTTCCTGGGCGGAAAAGGAAGGGAAGCTTGATCCCAGAGCGGATAGAAGTGATCGAAACCGTAGTCCTGGGTTGTGAGCGGTCCGACCCAGGGATTCTGACTGACACCGAGTGTTTGGTAGCCGATCTCTCTCAGCACCGCCGCCATGGTGAGAAAGCGGCCGGGAAGGGCGTATTTTTCTTGCACCGCCAGAGCTTCCCCTCTACGGACGACCGCGTTGTGGCCCTGGAGGTGAACGTGCGGCCCGAACCCGGTGAAAAGCGAGGCATGGGAAGGCAAGGTCCAGGGAGCATTCGCATAAGCCTTTTCATAGCGAATGCCTTTACGCGCCAGCTCGTCCAGGTGAGGTGTGAGGTCGGTGTAGCCGCCGGGGACGTTCCCCGAGTAGGAGACATGATCGTGGCGGAGGGTATCGAGTACCACAAGAAGGATCGATGGCCGTCCGAGTTCGGGCAGTTTTGAAAGCCCAACACCTGCGGACTTTTTCTCTTCATGTTGCGCCGGACCGCGTCCTTTTCCCGACGGCCGCTTGCAACCTGATGAAGCGAGTGCCGCGAGCCCCGCTGCAACAAAAGTCCGGCGCGTTAGGGATTTCCTCGGCCCGATCATGGATCGGTTTTCAGCCTCCGATGAAATTCTTGCCTTCAAGCTCGGAAGACACTCGGATTCCAAGAGCGCTCAGAACGGTCGGCGCCACATCTACAAGTGTAATCTGCTCCCGGGCAACAGGCGCGTTTGCAAGAAGAACCGCCGGAACCAACTCCGGATCGATCAAGTGCGTTCCCGACCACGCTCCTTCATTGTTTGAGAAGACCTCTCTCGGCGCACCACCTAGGGCCGTTTGCCAAGAGAACCGGTAACCGCGTTCCAAGCCGAGAATCAAGTCGGGTGCGCGAGAAGCTTCGGGGCCGCGGTAAAGATCCTCCCTCCGCCAAACCCGGCGCACAGGGTGTAAACCTGTTTCGGGATCCTTGAGAGCTTTGAATTCAGCGGCAAGCGTTTCCAGCAGCTTTTCGGCTTTAGTACGACTTACAATACCCAATCCCTCGCGTCCTTCGCGGTTGAGATAAACCCCACAGAAGCCGCAGCTGTAAGCGACCGTGCGGTCCCACCTTACGGATCCGAAAAGTTCTTCTCCGACCTCCTCTTCGAGACTCAGATGGCGGCGCTCCGCCAGGAATCGATTCACATGGAAGTTCCTGCGGTAAGTGGTGAAACCGTGATCGGAGAAAACCAAAAGCAGGTCGCGGGAATCCAGCGCTCCTGCAACGGAGGCCAGAACGCGGTCAAGCCTCCGGTAATAAGACTCTATCGGTTCGGCCCCGAGTTTGCGGAAATCTCTTGTATGTATGAAAGGTGAAGGCTCGGCTTGTTCAAGCTTGTTGAAAGGGTGATCATGATCCAGACCGGCCCAAAACATATGCTGAACTCTGTCTGAGGTGAAAAACACGCAGCCCAAGAGGCCTTCGCTTCTTTCGTTGAGGGCGGCAAGAAGCATGCGTTCGCCCTCAAGGGTTATTCTCTCGCACGAATCGAGGAATGCTTCCGGCGTTAAGACGCCGTCGGTAAGAGCTCTTGTGTCTTCGGGCATACCCAAGGTGTGAAAAGGCCCGCCGAGGCGTTTTACCCACGTAGCGCTGTAGCCGGCCGGATAGGCTATCGGGAAGATCGGCCGGGCGGGGTCGATCGAAGCAGGGGAAGCGTAAAGGACAAGCGGATCTTCGGCCCGCGCAAGATAAAGCCGCACCAAGGCCGTACACCTTTGGAGGAAGCCGACCTTAAACGTAATGGACAGGAAGGGCGACCATGCTCCTTCCTTAAGCTCGACACGTTGCCCGCCAAGGTGCACGACCACGCCTTCGACTTTAGGCTCAACGATAATCGGTACGGTTGCGCGGCCTTTAAGAGGATCGCTTCTTGAAGGTTTGGCTGTGAGCGGACCGGGGAACTCGGCCCGATAGGGCGGCTTGCCTTTCAGGCGCACGGTGTGGCGTGCCTTCGGATCCTGGGGCTTGATCTCTGCAGTCGTGTACAGAAGGTAACTTCCCAGGCCGCCCGTCACATCGGGTGTGCCCAAGCCCGATAGGATCTCACCGGGGCCTTTCGCAGGGAACGTAAGAGGCCACCTGAGGACTGTAACCGGAATACCGGCTTTGGATATCCGAGCCATCAAAGTCGGTGCCGCAAGGGGCGAGCGGAAAGTGGGCCTGCCGGTAAGGGTTGCGCCTGCTTGGCGCGTCATGCTCAGAAAAATGGTGTAATCGTCGGGTGTTCGGTGCAGGAAATCGAATATCCCGTGGACACCGGGATTAACGCCTGTTGTCAGAGTGGCCCATGAAACCGGGCTTTGGGGCGGGTTGGCGGTTATCAGGCGCCGCAGCCCGCCTTTTTCAGCAAGAGCGCGGAAAGCGGGCAGAGCGCCTGAGTCTATGAACCGCTTGAGCAGTTTTGGGTCCAACCCGTCCATGCCCAGCAGAATTACTCTCTTGTAACGTCCTGCAACCGTCCGCACCGTGGGTCCTTTCTTCTTTCGACAGCTTGCAAGCAGCAGGCCCAAAGAGGCCAAAGCGGATCGACGGGATATTTCGGCTTTAGGTGACATTGCTGCTGGCGGCGCGCATCTACCGACTGCGGCGGGGCGGCTCGTGTGTATCTTCTTCGGAATCTTCAATCCGCTCTTTCCCGCCCACAAGCCGGCGCACAAAGGAGCGCATCGGTTTGAGCAGGAAAGCTGCGGCACAGGCAGCCGTGCCGCCGAGCGCGGCGATAAGCGTTCCAAGCCCCTGGAAAATGGCACCGCCCGTGCCGGGATCGATGTACGCAAGTTCCGGAATCACTTCAACTTCCGCTCGCTATTTCCAGTCTGCGCCGGTTCAAGACTCTTCCTTTCCATGATTATAGCCCGCCGGCGGCCCGCGGTGAACCAACAAGCTTCTGGTGCTTGACGCTGGGTGGGATTCCCTCTAAGATCAGCGTTGGATTCCGGCCTTTCTGCAATATATGTAAGCGTGCATGATTCGTAGAATCATGTTCAAGTTTGTGGCCGAACACTGCGAAAGATGTATGCCGAGCCTCGTGTTTTGGCTCGTGTTTTGGGCAGGCGCCTCTCAGACAAGAGTCGGAAGCGTTCAGGTGAACTCGGACTGCTCGGCTTCCGGCTGTCTCTTGATAACCCCC
>CAZGYL010000425.1:0-4962 GCA_964529985.1 uncultured Planctomycetia bacterium
TGGGATCGGATACGCCTGTCGCTTTCAGTGATTACCTGGCCGGGCCGAGCCATGTTTTGCCTACCGGACGGACGGCGCGGTTCAGCTCCGGCCTCGGGACCCGCGACTTCATGAAGGCGCAGCATGTGGTGATGACGCCGCGTTCGTGCCGCAGCCGTTGGGCTGAAAAGGTCGCTCTGCTTGCCCGCAGCGAAGGCCTTGAGGCCCACGCCCGATCCGTTCTGCCGCCGCAAGCAGAAGGGAGAGAAGAGAAGTGAGCGCGTTCGAAGACATCCTCCGGCCCGGATTACGGGATCTCCCTCCATACAGGCTTGTGGAAGAGACCGCGCCTGTGAAACTCAGCCAGAACGAGTCGCCTTTCGACATACCGCCCGAGCTGAAGCGGGAAGCGCTCGACCGAGCCGGGAAGCGCCCCTGGAACCGCTATGCGCAGGAGGTCCCGAACCGGGTCGTTAAACTTCTCTCCGAGCTCAACAAATGGCCTGAGGAAGGGATCGTCCTGGCGGCGGGTTCGAATCTTTTGCTTGAGCTCCTGGGCCTCTCAACGATAAAGCCCGGAAGCACGGCGCTCGCCCCCGCGCCGTGTTTCGCTCTCTATAGATTGATCACCGCTTTTACGGAAGGCCGCTACATCGAAATTCCTTTTGCCAAAAATTTTATTTACGACAGCGCCGCTTGGGTTGATGCGGCGGAAAAGTACCGGCCGGCTCTCATTTTCCTTTGTATCCCGAACAATCCTACGGGATCGTTCATGGGCCGTGAGGGCGTGGAGGCGGTCGCCTCTGCGAGCAAGGGCCTTGTGGTCGTGGACGAAGCCTACCGGGAGTTTGCAGGTGAAGACAGGCGGGACATCCTTCCTCAGCATCCCAACATGGTCCTTGTAAGAACCTTTTCAAAGGCTTTCGGCGCCGCCGGAATACGTTTGGGCTACATGCTCGCGCATCCGCCTTTGGCCGAGCAGATCAGAAAGGCGGTACCGCCTTTCAATATAAACGTGCTTACGGCCACAGTGGCCGAAGTGCTCCTTGAGAACCACCAAGTTATAATCGAAAGAGTCAGGTATATTCTCAGAGAACGCGAGCGGGTCATCGCCGTGCTCCGGAGTTTCCCGGAAGTTGAGGTTTTTCCCACCCGCGGCAACTTTTTTCTGCTTCGGACGCCTTATGAGTCTTCGACCGTCGCCGAGGCTCTGCGGCGCTTGGGAGTTGCGGTGCGGGTTCTCAGCGGTGCGGGCCTTGAGCGCTGCGTGCGGGTCAACGTCGGCACCGAAGAAGAAAACGACAGGTTTCTTTCCGCCCTCAAAGAGGTGCTGCTGGCTTTGAGCGGGCGGGCCTGAGCCGGAGGAGATTATGGAAAGGAAAAAGTCAGGCGCCGGGGAAGAGAAGCCCAGGCGGGCTGAACTTACCAGGAAAACCAAAGAGACCGAGATTACCGTCGCGCTTGAGTTGGGCAGGAGGCGGGCTGAGATCAGTACCGGGGTTGGCTTTTTCGATCACCTGCTGAGCGCTTTGAGCTTTCACGGCCGCTTGGGCCTCAAAGTACAGGGAAGTGGAGATATTGAGGTCGATTACCACCACCTGGTTGAGGATGTAGGAATCGTGCTTGGTGAGGCACTTCGCCTTGCGATCGGGTCCGAGCCCGCCGTGGAGCGTTTTGGAAGCGCCGCCGTCCCCATGGACGAAGCCCTTGTACTTGCGGCCGTTGATATCTCGGGGCGGGGAGGGGCCTTTGTCGACGGGGCCCTATGCACGGGAGCGGTC
The DNA here is from genome assembly GCA_964529985.1 of uncultured Planctomycetia bacterium. GTDB lineage: Bacteria > Planctomycetota > UBA8108 > UBA8890 > UBA8898 > CAZGYL01. The sequence continues at coordinate 1,761 of CAZGYL010000425.1, forward strand.
CGGGACTTCGATGCCTCTCTTGTCAAGGAATTTTTAATAGGATTTGCCCGTTCAGCCGGTATTACCCTGCACGTGCGCCTTCTTTGCGACGGAAATACGCACCATAAGCTCGAAGCGGCATGCAAGGCTTTGGGCCGGGCCCTTTGGACCGCGCTTGCACCTACTCCGGAAGGCGGTTCTTCGTCCACGAAGGGCACCACCAGGCCCGCCGGCTGACGAAATCAGGGTCCAGCGGTACAATGCAGCAGATTACTTTTATTCCAGCCGTCGACCTTCGAGGCGAGCGAGTGGTGCGCCTCAGGAGAGGAAGTCCGGACGAAGAGTTCTCATACGGCGATGACCCCCGGCGTTACGCCCTGCGTTTGGTGGAAGAAGGGGCTCGTTTCCTGCATGTAATAGATCTCGGCGCCGCTCTGGGTGAAAGCCCCAGCAACCTGAGCATAAAGAGCATTCTTGAGGCGGTCTCGGTTCCCGTACAGGTGGGCGGCGGTGTCCGTTCGCTCAGGCGCATGCAGGAGCTTTTGGATTGGGGGGCCCGGCGGGTTCTTCTCGGCACCAAAGCTCTTACGGATCCGAATTTTCTTGAGGAAGCGCTTAAGCGCGTTGATCCGAAGCGCCTTGTTGTAGCTCTTGATTTCCGTGAAGGGAAGTTGCGTATTTCGGGATGGAAGGAGTCGATTGAGACCGACTTGGTGAGTCTTGGGGCGCGCTTGAGATCGCTCGGCCTCGAACGTGTGCTTGTAACGGCGATTGAGCGTGACGGTACTTTCGAAGGCCCGGACATAGAGCTCTGGCGGCTGACCGCGGAGCAAACGAAGCTATCGGTCATAGGAGCGGGTGGAATCGGCTCGCTTGAGCACCTGAAAATCATAGCCCGGAGGAAGTTTGAAGGCTTGGAAGCTGTTGTGGCCGGAAGAGCGGTGGCCGAAGGGGCGTTTACGGTGAGCGAGGCGATCGGGGTTCTGGGAGGAGGAAGGCCATGAGCAATAAAGCGGAAAGTATTTGGCAGGTCATTCGATTCGATGATCGCGGACTTGTGCCTGCTGTGGTGCAGGACGCAAGAGACGGAACGGTTCTTATGGTCGCTTACATGAACGAAGAAAGCCTGCGGAGGACTCTTAAGGAAGGCCGCACTTGTTTCTGGAGCCGTTCGCGCCGGGAATATTGGGTGAAAGGGGCCACTTCAGGGAACATTCAGGAGGTGGTTTCGATTGCTGTCGACTGCGACGGGGATTGCTTACTGGTTAAGGTTCGGCAACACGGAGTGGCCTGCCACACAGGCAACAGATCTTGTTTTTTCCGCCAGTTGGACACATCGGGAAACCTCAAGAAAATAGATACCGGAAAACCGCTCTCGTAATCCGCCCCGTCACATGTCGGGCGGACCTTCAAAGACTATTCCGGCGTAGCCCACGCAATGTGTGACCGGGTCCTCGGGGAAAGCGTGGTAACTGGTCGTGTATTCGACAAGCACGGCTCTGCGTGCGCCCAACCGGCGCGCTGCAGCGGTTGCTGCAGCCACTGCACCGCTTCCGCAGGCATTAAGCGACCGTTTGGCCTCGGGCACGATGGCTTCTGCATCCAGGGAGCGGATAAGCTCGATCATTCTGTCGTCGTTTCGCTTCATGAAATCAAGGGCGTCTGCCGCGCGTGCTCCCGCAGGCGCAAAGCCGTAGCCGGCACCATAGTGAGTCAGATCGGTTGAAGCCATCACGGCGATCGGCCGCCCTTTGAGAAATCCGCCCACCGAAGCTCCGAATCGTGCGGCGGCCTCCACCGGGGGACAGAGAATGGGAAGCAAGCGCGAATCCGGGAAGAAGTACTGCAGGAAGGGAACCGCAACTTCAATCGAGTGCTCTCCCCTGTGCGCTGCGGGGTCGGCCCAAAGCTCGACCCTCGCCTCCTTGAGCTCTTCGGCAAGCTCAAGGTCGATCTGAACTTCTCCGAAGGGCGTCGTCCAGGTCGTACTCGTATCCACAGCAGGGGTTGTAAGAGCAGCCCTGTGAACCGCGCCGAAAAAAACAAACGTCTCCGGGGAAAGGCCCGCGTGCTTGAGCGTGAAGAATACCCGTGCTGCCGTGCGGCCTGAATAGGTCCAGCCTGCATGCGGAACGATCCCTCCGAGCACCGGACCTGACAGAGCAGGAGGTTCAAAGCCTTCCACGTACCGGCGGATGGTCGAAGGGGAAGCTTCCCGGTAGAAAGTGGTTGCGCAGGGATAACGCGTACTCATGACCCTCTCCTCCCTGCTTTTCCTCCCCGCAAAGAGTTTTGCTCCGTTGCCTCAAGGCCGCTCCGAGCCCTCTTGCACTTTTCGACGGAGCTCCAAGTGCGTATTCTACAGCCAACCGTCTGAGTAAGGGAGTGTGTGCGGTGCGTGTTTCCGAAAGAAGACGGATTATTTGGGAAGTTTTCGGCCGGCTTTACGGAGCTTACGGCGCGCAGGGCTGGTGGCCCGTCGGAACCCGGCCTGACCGGCCGCCGGTTTACCGGCCGGGCGTGTATGTGCCGACCGAGCCCGAGGAGGTGTGGGAGATCGCCTGCGGAGCCGTGCTCACCCAGAACACCTCATGGAAGAACGTAACAAAGGCGCTCCAGGCCTTGGCGCGGCGGGGGGTGACGGAGCCTGGGGCCCTGCTTCAAATCCCGGAATCGAAGCTTGCCTCCATTATCCGCTCAAGCGGCTATTTCAGGCAGAAGGCCCGCAGGTTGCGCACGTTGGCCGCATGGTTTGAAAGCACGAGGTGGCAAAGCCTGGCGACCGACGAATTACGCCTTTCGTTATTGGGTCTCAGCGGAATCGGCCCGGAGACTGCGGATTCGATTCTCCTGTATGCCTTCGGCAGGCCGGTTTTCGTGGTCGATGCATACACGCGCAGATTGACTTTGCGGCTGGGGCTTTTTCCCGGTAAGGAGCCGCATGAGGGTGCAGGCCGGGGGGAGATCAAGTACGACGATGTAAAGAGACTGTTTGAAAGATTTCTTTTGCCTTCGGTACCTTTATACAACGAGTACCACGCCCTTATTGTGAAGCTTGCAACCTCGGTGTGCACGAAGAGCCCCCGTTGCGAAAGATGTGCTCTTTCAGGTTTGTGTCCGGCGGGCTCTCAGCACAGAGCAGGGAGAGCCTCAGGATCCTTGTAAGATGGGTTCCAACTCCCGCCGTACTTCTTCCAGGGTGAACGGTTTGCGGATGTAACCC
>CAZGYL010000426.1:0-4959 GCA_964529985.1 uncultured Planctomycetia bacterium
ATCAGCTTGAGGCGAGACGAGGACGGCCCCGCAGTGGGGGCCGTCGTAAGTCCTTGATTGACAAGTGGCTGGGGGACAGGGATTCGAACCCCGACTAGCAGATCCAGAGTCTGCCGTCCTACCGTTAGACGATCCCCCAGTGGTTGCGGGAGGTCTGAACCTCCTCTTTTACCGTAAAGTCGGTTCCCGGGCAACCCTCCGTGAACCCTGATTCCCCCGCCGGCCGATTAGCTTGGCAGTTCGCTGCCCCTCAGGTAGGCTAGGAGGGCGTCGCCCGAAGCCGGCGGCGGTCTTTTTACCGGAAGAAAGCCGTCGGCGGCGGGAGGTGAAATGCGGCGAGAAGCCTAGGCGGCGGACAAGCCGATCATCATATTCCGCCGGGGCTGAAACCCGGGAGTGGAAAAGCAGGTGGCCGGAGCCATACCTCGCAACCGGTACGAACCTCCAACAACCGTGAGGCGGTTTTCCGGCCACTTTTTCTTTTTTCCTGCGGCAGGCGAAAGGAGCACGACATGCAACAGCTTTGTGACGTTGCAAGCAAGCTGAAAAGCGCGGAGGCCCTTCAGCGGGCGCTTCCGCTTGCTGTTTTCCTCTTTGCCGGGTGCAGCCTTTTTCCGCCTGCAGAAAAGCCGCTTGCGAACTCACAGTCACCAAGAACGACATCCGAGAAAGCGGTCTCTGTGCCTGCTCTCTCCCGGGCGACTCCCGTTCCCGCGGCGGATTATGCAGCGCTCCGGGCGGCTCTTACTCCATACGGCCGTTGGGTTGAGGTCCCTGTGTACGGTGAAGTCTGGAAACCGGCGCCGGAGCTCGTAGGAGCCGATTGGGTTCCGTTCACCCACGGCAGGTGGGTGTACACGAAATGGGGCTGGCTCTGGGTTTCAGCTTTTGAAAACTGGGGTTGGGCGGCTTTCCATTTCGGCCGTTTCGCAAAGACACCCACTGAGGGGTGGGTTTGGGTGCCGAGCGTGGATTGGTCACCTGCACCTGTAGCTTGGCGTGAAAGCGAAAATTATGTGGGCTGGGGCGCTTTGCCTCCCGGTTACTCGGTAAGTGAAGATGTGGAAGCCGGATCGCCGGTTCACATTCCGCGACACGTTTGGGTCTTTATCGACAAGGTTCATTTTACTGCGCCCGACGTAGCCCCACACGTACTCATAGAACGTCACCGGGAAGCGTTGCTGAGAGTTACGAGGTTGATAAGAGGTTGGAAACGGGTGGGCGGCCTCGCTGTTTACACCGGACCGCGCCCGGGATCCTTAAGCGAAATGACCGGGAAACGAACCGGGGCGCAGATTCCCTTTATGCGGTTCACCCGCGCGGCGGAGATCTTCGGCACAAAAGTAGCTCCGCCCGGTTATCCAAAGCGTCACGCCGGGAGTCCCCAGATCGCAGGAGAAAAAACTTACTCGGAAGTAAGACCGGACGTAGATCGAGTCGTCACTGTCGTAGGTCCCAATTCCCCGAAAAAACTTCCACCGCGTAAGGTCACCCGCATCTACTTACCGAGCGAAACACCCAAGCAAACGCCATCAAGCAGCTCGGCTTCGAAGTCCGCACCCAAGCGACCCACGAGCAAAGCGCCCACGCCCAGGAAGTGATCGCAAGACAAAGGCCGGACCCCAAAAAACCGCAGCGCCCCGCGGTGCCTCAAAAGTAATACCACAGGTGGTAAAGGCACACCGCCCCGTAAAGTGCAACAAGCGACCAGAGGCAAGGCCTGGCCCAACGACAACGCGGCAGGAAAACAGCAAAAATTCCCGCTGAAACAAGCGATACAGAAAGCTTTACAGAAAGAAACGTTTCCGGACCTCTTGCAAGGACCGATGCCATAAGGGGATTGAGCTCCCGAACACCGACTGCTGCGTGGGCAAGAGTGAAGAATCCGTCGGCGGCCGAAAGAAGGAAAAGCAGGGTCGCGGCAAGGACCGCTTCGATCGATACCGCCGAGTACCTCGATCCGGGGGCGGCCCGTCCCCGTTCTCCTCGCTCGCTTTCTCGAAAGGGCGTCCTTGTTGAAGATCTCATCGCAGCATTCAGTGAGTACATTTGTACCACGACGGGTATGTGCAGGTCAATCGTCTGTTTATAAGTCCTTGTACTGCAATCACTTGGGTCTGCACCGCCGGCCTGCTGAGGAACGGTCCTAAGCCGAACTTCAAAACGAATGCACTTCACTTTCATGCCGGTTTTTTGACCTCTCAAGGAAGAAACCGTCACCGAACGTGTCCAAAAACCCGGCTTTCGGCCCGATAACCTGTTAATCTAAGCCCGCCGAGCATGCGGGTCTCGAGAGCCGTTTTTTCCCGCGAATGAAAAGCCAGCTCTTTGTGCTGCAAAAACTTAGGGCCTCTTGAGTGTGAAAAGGTCTAAATGGTCCCTCGCGGTCATCCTCTCTTTTTGACCGCCCGCACCGGGCGGGGTTACCTTTTGAGGGCACTTGTGCGCCGTACAGCGCCGGGGGTTTTCAAGGAAGAAGCCCCTTTTTTCAGCCCGACGGATACGGGAAAAACCATGAGTCGCGTTAAGGTCGACGATCTCAAACCAGGGATGGTGCTCGCTGAGGACGTAAGAGATCCTCTGGGCCGCCTCCTCATTTCCGCCGGAACGGCACTTACCGACCGGCACGGCCGTGTCCTGCGCAAGTGGGGTATCCTGACGGTCCGCATTCAGAGTGAAGAAGAAGAGCCCGGGGTGGTTGTTTCAGAGGAGCTTCTCCGGCAGGCGGAAGAGGAGCTTGCCGAGCGGTTCAAGCACTTTTCCCGAGACCACCCCGCAGCTTTTGAAATCCATCAAATCGCAGTTGAGTTTCACGCGCGGAAAAAAGCCGCTGTTTCTGCGGGAGAGTCAGATGGGTAAGAGTCTGAGCCCGGCAACCATCGTTGAAGGCCTCGGGGCCCTGGCCTCTCCGCCTACCACGTACACGCGGCTCGTCAAGACTATAGAGGATCCTTTCAGTTCCGCGGAAAAAATAGCGAAAGTCGTATCGGACGACCCGGACGTAACCGCCCGCCTTTTGCGCATTGTCAACAGTTCTTACTACGGCTTTCCAAGAAGAATAGAAACTGTAAGCCACGCAGTCGCCCTGGTGGGCACCGACCAGCTCAAAGATCTCACCTTGGCTACAACCGTTCTCAGAGCCTTCGGGGGCCTGCCTTCGGAGCTCATCGACATGGAAGCGTTCTGGAAACACAGCGTCGCCTGCGGACTTGTAGCCAGGCTGTTGGCCTACCGGCGGCGCGAGCCGAATCCGGAACGATTCTTTGTAGCCGGTCTTCTGCATGACATCGGCAGGCTCATACTTTATTTGAAGTTGCCCAAAGAAAGCGCGGTTCTGCTCGAAGAAGCGAAGCGGTCCGGAGAACTGCTTCACGTTCTTGAGCAGAAATTCCTGAAATTCGATCACGGGGACGTAGGCGCTGCGCTCATGGAGGCATGGAATCTGCCGGAAGTGCATCGCGCCACGGTGCGCTACCACCACCGGCCGTCCGGCGCATCTTCGTTCCCCGCCGAAGTGGCGACCGTACATGTGGCTGATGTGGTCGCCAACTCACTGGGACTCGGCACCAGCGGCGGGCTTTTCGTCCCACCTCTTGAAGAGGAAGCTTGGGACCTGCTCGGCCTGCCGGTGGATGTTCTCCGGCCGCTTGTAGAGGAAACCGAACAGCGTTACGGCGATACCGTCAAATTCGTGTTGGAGATGGCGGCATGAGTACGAGTGAAACGAACGCAACTGCGCCTGCTGAGCTCAACCGGTGGCTCCTTGAGGCCCTGGATATGGTGGCGGTTCTGGACGCTACGCTCCACAGCGACCTTGAGCTCGGCAGGGAGCCTCAAGCCGTCTTCAGCGCCGTCAAGCCGGTGATCCGCAGGCTGGCGGATTTCAAAGCCTTGGGGTTCGTACTTGTAGGCGAAGAAGATCTCGACTTTTCTCTTGCAGATTGCGACCCGCCGCAAGCCCGTTCCCTTGTCCAACAGGAGCTGAACCGGATCATCGCCGACGGCACTTTCGCCTGCACTCTCTACCAGAATCGATTGGTGATACTCCCTGGGGCGACGCAGGATCTAAGGGTGGCCCTGCACGTGCTTGCAACCCGGTTCCGAGTGGTCGGTGTCTTCCTCGGCCTTCTTGAAGAAGGAGCACCGACTCCGCTTGCGGCCGCTCAAAAGCTGCTCTCAATTGTGCTGCACAACTGCGCCACCGCGCTTGAAACAATGGGGCTTTACGAAAAGCTCAAAGATCACAACCAGAACCTCGAGCAAGCGGTGGCTGAACGGACGCAGGAGCTCCAGGCGGCGAAAGAGGCGGCCGAAGCCGCAGCGCGGGCCAAGAGCGAGTTCCTCGCAAACATAAGTCATGAAATACGTACCCCGTTGAACGGAATCATCGGAATGGCCGAATTGCTGGCCACAACCGAGCTGAACAACGAGCAAAAAGAACTCCTTCAAGGGCTGCGGGAATCCGGTGAAGCGCTGCTTACCCTTGTAAATCAATTGCTCGATTTCTCGCGGATCGAGAGTAACGACGTATCACTTGAGACGGAAGTCTTTCCCCTCCCTAAATCCGTTTCCACCGTGGTCGATTTCCTCGCGCCGCGCGCCTTTGAAAAGAATCTCGATGTGGTCCTGCGCATTGCTCCTGAAGTACCGCAGAAAGTCATCGGCGATGGGAGCAGACTGCGCCAGGTGCTTACCAACCTTCTTGATAACGCGGTGAAATTCACGGAAAAAGGCCAGATCCTGGTCAACCTCGAAGTTGAGGAGCTCGAGGAGGACAAAGCGCAGGTAGTGCTCAGTGTGGAGGACACCGGCATAGGGATTCCGCCCGAAAAGATAGAGTTTATCTTCGATAAGTTCACACAGGCCGACGGGTCCCCCACCAGGCGTTTCGGCGGTGTAGGGCTCGGTCTTGCGATGACCAAGCGCTTGGTCGAACTTATGGGAGGCTCGATCAGTGTA
>CAZGYL010000427.1:0-4953 GCA_964529985.1 uncultured Planctomycetia bacterium
TCTGGCTCAAGGGCCGTGGTCTAAAACGCCCGCTGAGCGTCCTGGCTCAGGGCTGGAAAGAGCCGGTCGATCAGGCCGCCAGCCGCCAGGACCTGCAGACCACCCTCCAGCCTTTTTTGCCAAGCGACAAATGGCAGCGCTACGAAGGTTCTTTTACCACGGCAGCCGATACCCGCAAGGTGGCCCTTTTTATCCGCGTGTACGCCGACCGCCGCGACGCGCCGGAGGGTGCAACCATTTGGGTCGACGACGTCTTCTTGGGCCGGGCATCGAAGACGACGCCCACGCGATACTTCCACAGCCGGGTGACAGTTGGCGCCGGCCGGCCTTTCACCTTCCGCAGCCCTACCGACGGACGCCTCGACTACCTGCTCGTCTACCTGTGGGACCGTACGTCCCAGACGCCCCGCGGTGTCTGGACCCCAATGGACGTCTACCGCCAAGTGGTCCTGAAACAAGGCCCTCTCAAAAGGTGAGCCCGTGCCCGAGTACGACACAACAGGCTCCAGATACATTGCCCGCCTGCCTGCGTGTGTCTTGTCACCGTTGGTAATCTTCCCATGCATTGTTCCGGCGCCGGTTCAGATGTCTTTGGCGACCGGCGAGCGGAAATGGCTGGAGCAACTGTGTCCAGCCGAAGGTGTTGACGATCTGCACGAAGCTCATTGCCCAGTCGGGTAGCCTGAGAATAAAGGTTCAACTGCTCCTGTTGCTGGGCTGACTGAAACACTCTCAGATGGAGGAGCAAGAAATGGAGACGATTTCACGACGAGAAATTTTGCTCTCTTCGACCGGTTTGGCAGGCTTGGCGCCGATCGCTGCCCCCGGCTCGCCGACTCCCCCCGGTAGAGAAGGTTCGCGCGTCGAGCGGAAGCTGAAGGTTGTCGTCGTCGGCGGTCACCCGGATGATCCGGAAACGGGCGTCGGCGGCACCATCGCTCGGTATGCCGACGAAGGGCACGAAGTGGTCTGCCTGTATCTGACGCGCGGGGAGGCGGGCATACGCGGCAAGACGCATGAAGAGGCGGCCGCCGTCCGCACGGCCGAGGCGGAAGCGGCCTGCCGCGTGCTCGGCGCGAAGGCCCTGTTCGCCGGCCAAATCGACGGGGCCACCGAGATCAACGCCGAGCGCTACGAGCAGTTCGGCAAACTGCTCGGCAAAATCAAGCCCGATATCGTTTTCACCCACTGGCCGATTGATTCGCACCGGGATCATAGGGTAGCATCGTTGCTGGTCTATGATGCGTGGCTGAAGGCGGGCAAGCGATTTGCCCTCTGTTACTACGAGGTGTATTCCGGCATCCAAACCCAACACTTCCACCCGACGCACTACGTGGACATAACGCAGACCGAGGCCCGCAAGCGTGAAGCCGTCTTTTGTCACCGCAGCCAGAACCCGGAGAGGATGTGGAAGCTGCACAGCTTGATGGACCGTTTCCGGGGTACAGAGTGCCGCCGCAAAACGGCCGAGGCGTTCGTCCGGCACGTAAACAGCTCGACCGGCCTGGTTCTTTGAACTTCCCAAGACCAGTAAGTGACACAGGTTGCGGGAAAGGGCCTGCAAGGGCCAGCTATGACCAACCGCAAGCCGCTTGGCCGACTTGCCGGACGCAGGTGGCCGGAACTCGTTACGCTGGCCGGGCAAGTGCTACATACAGTCAGCTTCGGCAGCCCGACTGAGGAAGAGGACACGGCGATGAACGGCCTGGGGTCACGCTTGTTTTGTTGTTTCGTTGTTTCGTGCCTGTCCCCGGGAATGTCGGCTCAGGACCAAGCGGATCGGGTGACGGCGTCCCAGAGCCAGGCTACGAGGAGGCCAGTCGCTGCCTTCACGCGAAATTGGTACACGACGCCGTGGCCCGACGCGTCGGGGCGGGTCCTCGAAGGACCCCACGCCCGCCGGTTGAACGCCGGGTTCCTGAAGAGGTGATCGAACTTACCCGGGACAACGGCGGCGAAGTGCTCATGTACGAGTACTACGTCGGCCGCTCGGCCTGGCGCAACGCCGGCTTCTACCTCATGCATCTTATCCCGACCGAGTTGGCATTCTTCAAGAAGCTCGGTGCAGCCTGCTGCTCCGTGCAGGCTGGCTACAAGGGTCTTAGAGGGAAAGAACGGAATCTCTTCGTCTTTGCCAAGAACTCTTGGGATCTAAGCGCAAAGACTGATGACATCCCCAAAGACTGTTGCCAGCACCGTTACGACAAGGCCGCCGAGCCAATATTCAAGCATATAACTATAGGTGGAGAAACAGTCGCGTCGGCACCTCAAATGGCGGGTAAGGACCCGCGATCAGAAGAGAAAACAGGCGCAGAGCCAAGCCCTCTGCCAGAAGTATCTCAGCGAAGCCAAGACGCTTGCCGACACCGGGCACGCGAAGCGTCTGATCGACGAAGAGCAAAGTGTGTTCGACGCGTTGCAGAAGTTCAACAAATGACACGCAGGAGGCACGGACCATGACGAAACAGGCGGGTCTCACGCTTGCTCTGCTGCTGGCACGTTGTGTGTTGTGCTCTGCCTCGCTCGCCAGGGAGAAGCAAGAGACGCCATTTTCCGGCAAGGTAACCAAGCAAGTCAACATTGCGTATCATCTCGTCAGTGACTCGCACACCGGACTGAAGGTTGACATCACCGAGGCGGAATTAGACAAGGACTTTGCGCGGCTGAAGGCGATCGGCTTCACGCACGTGACGCTGTGGACAGGGTCGATACTTCCCCGGAACAGTGAAGAAGAACGGCTGATGAAGCTGGCCATTCGCAAGGCCGCCGAGTACGGCCTTGGCTGCTACGTCTGGTTCTGGACTGCGGGCAAGCCGCTGATGTACGACCATCCGTTCTGGAAAGAGAACTCACCGCCGTTTGTGGACAACCGCGGCAAGCCGGTGCCCTACATGAACCTTTGGGACCAGCGATGGCGGGGCAGCTTCCTGCGAGATTACTTGCACTGGCTCGGCAAGACGTTCTCCGAGTATCCCAACGTCGCCGGCTACGTGATCGACGAGCCAGCGGGTAGCTGGTGGAAATGGAAGCAGTACGGATACGACGAGCAGACACGGAAGCAGCTCATTGCGTGGCTGAAAAAGAAGTACGGCACATTGGAGGCGGTGAACACCGCCTGGGGCCAGTCGTTTCAACGGTGGCAGGCTATCAAGCCGCCGCGTGCCGAACCTCCTGTCTCGGAAATGCTGAAGCCGCAATCCGCGATGGCTACCCGCTGGCGCGACTGGACAGCCGCCCGGCGCCGATTCTTCATCGACTGGTTCGCCGACATGAAGCGCTACCTGAAGGAGGCACACCCAGGCTGCAGGATCATTTGGAGCATTACATCCAGATACGTCGACAATCCGCCCGAACACGAGTTGGCCGACTGCCTGGATTGGAAGAGGATCATGCGACATGTAGACGCGATTCTGATGGCCAAATTCCCCCACAAAGACGCAGAGGCAGTCAGATTCGCCCGAGAGGTGATGGACGGCTTGGCCGACAAGCCGGAACTTAAGCGGGTGGACAAGCTCTACGCTATCATTGTCTGGCGGAGCAGTTGGGTGGAACGAATCCTGCCGCAGACGCTGCGGCAGCTTCTACAACTGGCCGCTGCGAAGCGGTTCGGCATCTACGTCTGGGCGTGGCAGGGGCCGGACCACCTGGAGGCGTGGGGAGATTTGCAGGAGGTGTTCAGGCAGTTTGCCGCAGCGCGGGCCGGTAAATAGGTCGAACACACATATACCCGTAAGTTGAGCGATTCTTGGCCACATCTCAGCAAAAATGCTTGGTACAAGCATGAGGAAATCGCAAGTTCAGCTCCCGGGTTTGCGCCGCGGCGACATTCGCTGTACGGCGAGTGCGCCACGTCCATAATAGCGCCTCCCTTACGGCGGATTCTGGTGAAGAGGTCAAAGTCCCAAGAATCGCCCGATTTAGGTTGGACTGAGCTGGGGCGGCGAACGCCCAGTGCGGCGGATAGGCTTTGCGCCTCCGGCAGAACCTCTCCACATACGCCGCCATGAAGAACCGGTGATTGCTGGAGACCGACCGGCCACGGTTCGACGGGCTCACCGCTCAATATGACGCAGAACTAACGGAGGACAGCGATATGAAGATTTTTGGGAAACGGATATGGGCGCTAAGCATTCTGTGTGCGATATTGGTATCGGGCAATGCTCTATGCGTCGAATTCTGGGGCGGCCCGCGCAATAGCTGGAGCATTGGGTATTGGTACTGGTGCGGACGACTGACGTTCCTGCATCAAGGGCCATTGAATCTGCATTGGCGCAACTTCTACGGGCTCTGGATACAAGAGAAGAGCGGCGATGTGTATGGAGTGGGTTTCCGCTGGACTCGTGCCCTCGAGCCGGGCTACGAGTACCGCTTCAGAATCTTCTATGAGCACCTGCCCGACTACATCGTGATAGACGGCAACCAGGTATGGGACATAGGGACGGGTCGCACCGAACGCGTGGCGAAAAGGGGAATAAGTGGCACGACCGTGTTCTTCTCTTACATCCCAAGCAAGCTGGGTGAGGGGCTGATTTGGTCGGTGAAGGATGGATCGTACCGCGGGCGCGAGGGCCGTTCCGAGAGGCTATCATTCGGCATCAAGTGCGACGTCTGGGAGGTCCCGCCCGCCATGTGCGAGCGAACGCGGTTGTCCGGGCGGACCACCCCACGCTACCCGCAGTGGAAGCTACCAGAGGGCACCGGGCTTACGACTTCGCCTCGGCTCGTCAAGCATTTCTGCCCCATGGAAGAAGGCAGCGCACGTGTAGAAATCGATTTGCCGCTCGACGCTGTGGGCGTTCCGTACCGAACCGACGATGTGATATTGGACCTTGGCACGCCGTGGTGGCAACAGTGGTGGGAGGACCCGAAGAACGAGAGGCTACTAAGTTCGAGTTTTGCCATTTTGGCAGGGGTAAATATGAGTAGGGGATAAAGTAAGAAAACCTCCGTTCC